>JBJTAA010000462.1:0-5421 GCA_046090525.1 Planctomycetota bacterium | reverse complement strand
GCCACCTCGGCGGCCGGAATCACGCGGCCGAACTCGAGGCGGATTCGCCCCGGTCGCGGAAACCGCCGTGACCGCGGCCAGCAGTCGAAGGCGCCCACGATCGCCACCGGCACGATCGGCACGGCGGCCCGCTTGGCCATCAGGGCGAACCCGGGCTTGAACTCGCCGAGCCGCCCGTCGTGCGTGCGGGCGCCCTCGGGGTAGATCACGACGGCCTTGCCCTGCTTGAGCCGGTCGATCACGGCCCGCATCGCGGCCACCATCGATGCATTGCGGTCGATCGGAACGGCATCGAGGGCCGAGATCACGGCGCCGAAGGGTCCGAAGTGGAAGAGCGAACTGCGGGCCAGGCTCGACAGCTTGCGCTCGCAGGCCAGGCCGAGCAGGAGCGGATCGAGGTGGCTCTGGTGGCTCGAGAGCACCAGCAGGCCGCCCGTGGCGGGCAGCGGCTCCGCGAAGCGCACGCGAAACCCGAACAGCGACACTCCCAGCGTGCGGCAGAGCACCCAGAGCACGCCGTAGAGGATGCGGCCGAAGATGGAGTTGCCGTCCGGGATCACGGGCTGCGTCGCGGGCCGTCGCTTCTCGGTCGTCATGACGCCGCTCCGCCGGACCGCCGGGCCGCCACGAGCGCCGCAAGCCGGGCCACCACCTCGTCGGCCGACAGGCCGTCGGTCTCCATGATCACCGCGTCGGCGGCGGGCTGCATGGCGCCGACGGGCCGCGTGCGGTCCCCCTCGTCGCGGCGCGCCTGGGCCGCCCGGACCGCCTCGAGCGATACGGCCTGCCCGCGGGCCACCTCCTCCACGTGGCGCCGGCGGGCCCGCTCGTCCGGCGAGGCCGTGAGGAAGACCTTGAGTTCGGCCTGCGGGAAGACCTCGGAGCCCTGGTCGCGGCCCTCCGTCACGACGTCGCGACCCGCGGCCAGCCGCCGCTGCAGGTGCTTCATGGCCTCCCGCACCGCGGGTGCATCGGCGACCGGCCGCGTGGCCTGCGTGACCCGCTCGGTGCGGATCGCGGCCGACACGTCACGGTCGCCGAGCAGTACTCGTCCGTCGCAAAAGTCGATCGCCAGCGACGCGGCGACCGCCGCCAGCGACGCGGCGTCGTCGAGGGGCAGGCCCCGCTCGAGGGCCACGAGCGCCACGGTCCGGTACATCGCCCCGGTGTCGAGATAGCACCAGCCGAGCCGGCGGGCCAGGGCCCGCGCCGCGGTGCTCTTGCCGGCGCCGGCCGGCCCGTCGAGCGTGACGATCATGGGGCCGCTCCCAAGGCGGTGGTGGCGTTTCCCGCGTGGGCGAACTCGACGACGAGGTGGAGCCACTGATAGCGGCCGAGAAAGAGTGTCGTCGATCGGCCCTGCACGGTCACGTGGACATCGGGCCGCGGATGACCGGCGAGGTCCACCACCGCCGCCCGGGCGACGTCGCCGGCCCAGTCGATCCGCACCTCGCCGGCCTGGCCGGCGGATTCCACGAGACCGACGCGGACCGTGCCGGGGACAGCGAAACCCGCCGGCTCGACGGTGAGCCGTACGTTGGGCGGCAGCCGCGGGCCGACCGTCGGCGAGCCGCCGGCGGCCAGGGCCACCGCCGCGTCCCAAGGCCGCTCCAGGCCGATGCCGACGGCCAGCCGGCGCCGCGCCGTCCGGCCCCCCGCCAGCACGACGCTATCGAGCACGTGCGGGCTCGACAGCAGGTGCCAGGGCAGCCCGCCGGTCAGAATGACGAGCGAGTCGCCGCCCCCCGACCGGCCGCCCCGGGGCACGATCTCGACGAAGTGCGGCGCCGTGAACAGCGTCCGCTCGGTGACGATCGACTGCAGGTGCAGGCTCCGCCGCAGTTCGACATCCTCGTTTTCGTGCCAAGCGAACCGGCAGGCCGCGTGGCTCTCGAAGAGGCGCCCGTGGAGCGGCTCTTCGAGCTCGAGCTCGACGTCGAGCATGGCCAACGGCAGGTCCGGGAGGAGCGCGGTGGTCTGCCTGAACCGGCCCACGAGGCGACCGTCGGCGGCGACCAGCCGGCCGCGGCTCTCGATCCGGCCGCCGGCAGCCGCCCCGTGGCGGATGATCGATTCGGCCTCCATGCGGGTGTAGTCCGCCCGATCCTCGGAGGATGCCCAGTGGCCCGCGACCGCGGCGGCCGTGGTGCGCACGGCGACCTGCTGCGAGATGCGGTTGCCGCGGTCGGTGGGGCGCCGCAGGGAGAGCAGCCCGCCGGTGCGGGGATGGGGCCGCAGTTCGAGCAGGCCGTTGTCGAGCACGAGGGCGTCGTCGTCGCGGCGGCGGCCAAACAGTCCGGCCGGCAGCCAGCGGCCGACGCGGCGGGCGGGGACGGCACGCGAACTCGGCTGCAGCGGGATCCCAGCGGCGGCCGCGAGCACCGGCCGGGCGGTGCCGGCCGCGGACGCGATCGCCACCGCGTCGGCAGCGATCGCCTGCACGGCCCCGTCGAGTGGATCTTCGGCGGCGGCCGCTCCCGCGGCAGCAGGGGGCTGGGTGACCGCGAAGGCGTCGGGCTCGAAGGAGGCGGGCGTGCCGCCGCCGGCCGTGCGCTCCATGAGCCCGCTCGGCGTGACGAACGTGCCGACGAGCCCGCTGTGGACGCCGATCCGCCGCAGGAGACCGTGCCACCGGCTCATCCGACCCGCGTAGCGAGCGAACTGGATCACGGCCACGTGGTCGTGGTCGAGCGCATCACCGATCCGATCGGGAAGTTCGAGGACGCTCGTGGCCCGACCGGCGTCGAGCGGCTGCCGCGCGATCGCCTCCACGGCCCCGCCGCCACTGCCTTCCCACCGAATCCGCCCGCACCCGGGATCGGGCAAAGGCGTGCCATCGAACAGGCTCCAGATGGCGGCCGTGCAGCCGTAGCCTGCGAGCACTTGCGGGAGGATGGCCGACGCCCCGCCACCGATCGCCGCATGGCAGGCAGGCGACCTGCCAACGTGCCGCCGCCAGGCTTCCCGGCCGCGGTCGAAGGCCTCCCGGATCGCCTCGGGCGTGCAGAGGTCGAGGGGCCGCTCCTCATCGCGGCCGCCACAGGGCTCGACCCGCCCCGCGGCCACCGCTTCGCGGAGGGCCGCCGCCGCGTCCGGAGCACGCTCGGCCAGCCGCCCGACGGTCTGACCGGTGGCCACCAGCGCCAGCGGGACCGGGCTTTCGAGCTCACGGAGCACGGCATCGCCGGGCGTCGTCGGGGCGATGAGCACGATGTCGATCGCCCACGACTCGACGGGGTAGTAGCGCGACCGGGTCGAGTCGAGGCAGCCGTAGGCCTCGGAGAGGCCGGCCTCGACGGCCGCGTCGTCGCCGTCGACCGCCGCTCGGGCCGCCGCCACGACCGCGGCGTCGAACCCGGTCGCCGTCAGATCGGCCTCCATCCGCATCCGCCGGGCGAGCAGTTCGGCCAGCAGCGCCGCCAGGCCGATCGCGTGAAAGTCGTCGACGTAGCCCGCACCGGCGAGTCCTCCGGCGTCGGCCGCGGCGAGGCCCAGCCGCCCGGCCAGGCTCGCGGCGATGCCCTCCGCGTCGGTCGCGTGCCGCACCCACGTCGCCGCCGCCTCGGGATCCGCCTGCGCCGTGAACCGCTCGTCGCAGAATGCGGGCACCACGCCCGCAGCCGCATCGCCCGGGGGCGGGAGATCGATGCTCGCCCACCGCGGTGGAGCGCCGCTGGCCGCAATCACGCAGGGATGCCACGCGGCCGTCCATGCCGTGAGCAAGCCATCGGCCTCCGGCTCGTCGAGCCAGGTCGGAAAGTCGTCGAGCGTGTGACAGGGCAGCAGGACGATGACGCGACCGGGACGCATGGCGACGAGTGTAGTGACGCGCACAACCGCCGTCCCGCGACGGGCGACGGGTCGTTTGACACCCCCGCGCCGGCGTTTCTAGGATTGACCGTGACGTGGCTCGGACAGGGACCTGTCCGTCGTCTCCCCGCCCCGCGTCCCGCCCGCTTTTCGCTTGGGAACTCCTGGCCCATGGCCGCCAGTCCGTACGTGTGGGGAATCGATATCGGCCGGTGCAGCCTCAAGGCGCTGCGCTGCCGCCTGTCGCCGACCGACCCCCGGAAACTCGTCGCCGAGGCGGTCGACGTCGTCGAATACCCGATGATGCTCTCCCAGCCGGAGGCCGATCCCGCGGAGTTGGTCCGGGCGGCGCTCGCGGAGTTCGTGTCCCGCAACGAGGTGGCCGGCGACCGGATCGCCGTGGCCGCCCCCGGCCAGTCGGGCTTGGCCAAGTTCATCAAGCTGCCCCCGGTCGAGGCCAAGAAGATCCCCGACATCGTCAAGTACGAGGCCAGCCAGCAGATTCCCTTCCCGCTCGATCAGGTCGTCTGGGATTGGCAGCGGCTGGCGACCGGGATCGAGGAGTCCGGCTTCGTGATGGATGCCGAGGTCGCCCTGTTCGCGATGAAGCGGGAACAGGTGGCCAAGGCGATCACGCCCTTCGAGGAGGCGGGCATCGAGGTCGACATCGTCCAGCTGGCGCCGATCGCGGTCGCCAACATGGCGATCTTCGACCAGCTGCCCGACCCGGCCACGCTCGACCCCGAGAATCCGCCCCCCTCCGTGGTGCTCGTCTCGATCGGCGTCGATTCGACCGACCTCGTGGTCACCAACGGCCTGCGCATCTGGCAGCGGAGCATGCCGATCGGCGGGTCGAGCTTCACCAAGGCGCTCGTGCAGGAGCTGAAGTACACGTTCACGAAGGCCGAGAAGGAAAAGCGGAACGCCGTGCGGGCCGCCGATCCGCGGGCCGTCTTCAAGGCGATGCGGCCGGTCTTCAACCAGTTCGCCTCCGAACTGCAGCGGTCGCTCAACTACTTCACCGGCACCGACAAGACCGCCAAGATCGGGAAGGTGCTGCTGCTCGGCAACGCGGCCAAACTGCGTGGGCTGAGCGACTTCGTGGCCAAGCAGCTGCAGCTCGACGTGCAGCGGCTGGAGAAGTTCGCAGCCCTCGAGGGACCGGCCGTGGCGTCACCGGCGTTCCGCGAGAACCGGATGGGATTCGGCACCGCTTATGGCCTGGCGCTGCAGGCCGCGGGCGGGGCCAGCCTGAAGACGAGCCTCCTGCCCAAGGAAATCGCCTTCGAGCGGATGATCGCCGGCAAGCGGCCCTGGGTGCTCGCGGGCCTGCTGACTCTGCTCGCGGCCGGCCTCGTCAACTTCGCGGGCTGGTTCGCCGCGGCCGCCAGCTATGACCCCGGGAACTTTCAGGCCGCGTTCGCGGCCTCGGACGCCGCCAAGAACCAATCGGCTGCAGCGAAGTCGGGGGTCGAGGCGGCGGAGCAGCGGCTGCGGGATACGGTCGCCTTTGAGCGGTATCTCTTCGATCTGCACGACCGGAGGTTTCAGGCGCTCGACCTGATGCGGGCGCTCGAGAGCGTGCTCCCGCGAGACGAGGCCGACGCGGTG
>JBJTAA010000461.1:0-3709 GCA_046090525.1 Planctomycetota bacterium | reverse complement strand
CACCCGGGCTGCGTGTCGAGCCTCGAGGATCTCGCGACCGGCGAGTTCCAGCGGGTGATTCCCGACGCGGCGGGCGTGGATCCCCGCGACATCCGCCGCGTGCTGCTCTGCACCGGCAAGGTGGCCTACGAGCTCGAGAAGCGGCGGCAGGAACTCGGCCGCCGCGACGTGGCGATCATCCGCGTCGAGCAGCTCTACCCGCTGCCTCGCAAGCCGCTCGAGGACGCGCTCGCGGGGTTCGCCGCGGGCACCCCCGTCGTCTGGGTGCAGGACGAGCCCGAGAACATGGGGGCCTGGCGGTTTCTCCGGATCCATCTCGGCGAGAAGCTCTTCGACCGGCTGCCCTTCTCCGGCGTTTGCCGGCAGAGCGCCGCCAGCCCCGCCACCGGCTCCAAGAAGAGCCACGATCTCGAGCAGAACGAACTGCTCACCGCCGCCTTCAACAGCTGAACGAAACTCCCCCCACCACCCCCTGCAAACCCCACACGATGGCCATCGAACTGAAGGTTCCCGAGGTCGGCGAGTCGATTACCGAGGTGATGATCGGTACCTGGAAGAAGGGCGTGGGCGACGGGGTCGCGGTGGACGATGCGATCGTCGAGATCGAGAGCGACAAGGCCACCGTCGAGCTTCCGGCTCCCACCGCCGGCCGGATCACACAGGTGCTCAAGGGCAGCGGCGAGAAGGCCGTGGTCGGCGAGGTGATCGGCTACATGGAGCCCGCCGGTGCCGGCGCGGCCGCCCCGCCGAGCCCCGCGCCGGTCGTCGACGTGAAACGGACCGAGGGGCGGACGACGATCGGTTCCGTGCAGGCGTCGCAGCCCGTCCAGCCGCCGCGGGTGATGCCCGCTGCGGCCCGCGTGCTTGGAGAGGCCGGTGTCGCGGCGGCCGGCGTGGCCGGCACCGGCCCCGGTGGGCGCGTCACGAAGCAGGATGCGACCCAGGCCGTCGCCCAGGCGGCGCCGGCACCGCGGCCGGCTCCCGCACCCGCTCCGGCGGCCGTCCCGGCTCCGGTGCGACCGGCGGCGGCTCCCCCGGCGGTGGCCGGCTCCCGCGAGGAGCGGTTCCAGCTCATCAGCCCGATCCGGCGGCGGATCGCGGAGCGGCTCGTCGAGGCCCAGCAGCAGGCGGCGCTGCTCACGACCTTCAACGAGGTCGACATGTTCGCCGTGATGGAGCTCCGCAAGAAGTTCAAGGACCTCTTCCAGGAGCGGTATGGCGTCAAGCTCGGCTTCATGTCGTTCTTCGTGCGGGCGGCCGTGGAGGCCCTCCGGGCCGTGCCCCAGGTGAACGCCGAATACCGCGACCCCCACATCGTCTACCGCGACTACTACGACATCGGGATCGCCGTCGGGGGAGGCAAGGGGCTGGTGGTGCCGGTCCTCCGCAACGCCGAGATGATGTCGTTCGCCCAGGTCGAGATGGCGATCGGCGACTTCGCCCGCCGGGCGGGCGAGAACAAGCTCAAGCTCGAGGAGCTCCAGGGCGGCACGTTCACGATCTCCAACGGCGGTGTCTACGGCTCGATGCTCTCGACGCCGATCATCAATCCGCCCCAGAGCGGGATCCTCGGCCTGCACGCGATCCAGGAGCGGCCGATGGCCGTCAACGGCCAGGTCGTGATCCGGCCGATGATGTACCTCGCCCTGTCCTACGACCACCGCCTGGTGGACGGCCGCGAGGCGGTCACGTTCCTGAAGCGGATCAAGGACACGATCGAGGATCCATCGCGGCTGATGCTGGAGGTGTGAGAACAATCGGTCAACCTCGATGGGCCGGGGTTGCCCATGCCATCTCGCCGGACGCTCCCTCCGGCCATCCTGGCCTCCGGTCGCTCGATGGAAACCTCGCTTCGCCATCCTGGCTCCGCTCGGTTTCCCACGCCGCTCGATCGGCATGGGCAACCCCTCGCCGGCTCCCCCCTCGCCAACCACCAGGTGAACCATGGCTTCTTCAATGACGCATGATCTCGTCGTGATCGGGGGCGGCCCGGGCGGCTACGTGGCTGCGATCCGGGCGGCCCAGCGGGGGCTGTCGGCGGCCGTCGTCGAGCGGGAGCCGAAGCTCGGGGGCACCTGCCTGCGGGTCGGCTGCATCCCCTCGAAGGCGCTGCTCGAGTCGAGCCACAAGTATGAGGAGGCGGCCCACGAGCTGGCTGCCCATGGCGTGAAGGTCGGGGGCGTGTCGCTCGACCTGGCCACGCTCATGCAGCGGAAGGACGACGTGGTCTCGACGCTCGCCAAGGGCATCGAGGCCCTGCTCAAGAAGCACAAGGTGGCCCGCTACCTGGGCACCGGCCGGCTGGCCGGGCCGGGGAAGGTGGCCGTGACGGCGGCCGACGGGTCGGTCACGACGCTCGAGGCTCCGCGGGTGATCCTGGCGGTGGGCAGCGTGCCCGTGGTGCTGCCCGGCATCGCGGCCGACGGCGACCGCGTGGGCACGAGCACCGAGGCCCTCGCCTTCCCGGAGGTGCCCGGCCATCTCGTGGTGATCGGCGGCGGCTACATCGGCCTGGAACTGGGGAGCGTGTGGCGGCGGCTCGGCTCGCGGGTGACGGTGCTCGAGTATGCCGACCGGATCCTGCTCGGCATCGACGGTGACATCGCCGCCGAGGCGTTGACGCTCTTCCGCAAGCAGGGGCTCGACATCCGCCTGGGCGTGAAGGTGGCGAGCGCCCGGGCCGACGGCGCCGGCTGCCTGGTCGAGATCGAGGGGGGCGAGCCGATCCGGTGCGACCGGGTGCTCGCCGCGACGGGCCGGCGGCCGGCGACCGATGACGTCGGCCTCGAGACGGTGGGCATCCAGACCGACCGGCGGGGCTTCATTCCCGTGGACGACCACTTCCGCACCTCGGCGGCGGGCGTGTGGGCGATCGGCGACTGCATCCCCGGGCCGATGCTCGCCCACAAGGCCGAGGAGGATGGCGTGGCCTGTGCGGACGGCATGACCGGCGGCTGGGCCCACGTCGACTACGACCTCGTGCCGGCCGTCGTGTTCACGCATCCGGAGATCGCGGCGGTGGGGCGGACGGAGGAGCAGCTCGCCGCCGCGGGGGTGAACTTCAAGAAGGGCGTGTTCCCGTTCCGCGCCAACGGCCGGGCCCGCACGCTGGGCGACACGACCGGGAAGGTGAAGGTGCTCGCCGACGCGGCGAGCGACCGGGTGCTGGGCGTGCACATCATCGGGCCCGAAGCGGGCAACCTCGTGGCCGAGGCGGCCGCCGCGATGAGTTTCGGGGCCACCGCCGAGGACATCGCCCGCGTCTGCCATGCCCACCCGACGCTGCCGGAGGCGCTCAAGGAGGCGGCCCTGGCCGTCGCGGGCCAGGCGATCCACGCCTGAGCAGCAGCACCGCCGACTGCAAGGAGTCTGGCCCAGGAGTCCGGTCACTCCGTGACCGGATCACGCAAGGCGCGGCGTCAGCTCCGACCCGGTTCCGGCCCAGGAGCCCGGCCACTCCGTGACCGGGTCACGCAAGGCGCGGCGTCAGCTCCGACCCGGTTCCGGAGGAACCGGGCTCCTGGGGGTCACTCCGTGACCGGATCACGCAAGACGCCGCGTCGACTCTGCCCCGGTTCCGGCCCAGGAGTCCGGTCACGCCGTGACCGGATCACGCTGGACACCGAATCACCCCCGACCCGGTTCCGGAGGAACCGGGCTCCTGGACTTGCGGCCGGCCTCGTTCCTGCCATCTTTTGGGAACATGCCT
>JBJTAA010000460.1:0-3132 GCA_046090525.1 Planctomycetota bacterium | reverse complement strand
CGTGGGGCCGCGGGAGCTCCAGCGCCTGAGGAACCACATCCGGCTGATGCGGCGGCACGTCGAGATCGCCCGCGACCAGCCGCGAACGGCCGCCCGCCAGGCGACGATCGCCGCCGCCGAGGCGGGGCGTGACAACCTGCGTGCCGATCTCGAGGCGGCCCTGGCGGCCAACCACCGGGTGCCCGGCGCGGTCAGCGAGCTCAACGTGGAGCGGCTGCGAACGCGGCTCGAACTGGCCGAGATCCGGATCGCCCTCTGCACGAACCCAGACTACGAGCTGTCGCTCCTCGACGAGATGCAGTGGAACATCGACCAGCTCACGGACCAGTTGATCGACCTGCGGCACCACGTCGAGACGGGCGCGACCAGCGACTTCGGCAAGCCGTAGTGACGCCGGCCGGAGCGAAGGTCCGGAGACGTGGGAGGGACGGCCCCGACCCCCGGCAATCCCGGATCGACGCGGGCTTTACCCGCGGCCGAGGAGCCGCTCGAAGGCTGCCTCGTCGATCACCGCGACGCCCAGCTTCGTCGCCTTGTCGAGCTTGCTGCCCGCCTCGGCGCCGGCCACGAGGTAGTCGGTCTTCTTGGAGACGCTGCCCGCGGCGCGGCCGCCGGCCCGGCGGATCGCCTCCTCCGCCTCCTCCCGCGTGAACCGCTCGAGCGTGCCGGTCACCACCAGCGTCTTGCCCGTCAGCGGCCCCGTGCCGATCCGGTCGGTCTGCGGCACATCGAGCCGCACGCCGACCTCCTTCAGCCCCGCGATCGTCCGCCGGCCATAGTCGCTCGCCAGCCACTCGTGCACGCTGGCCGCGATCACGGGCCCGATCTCGGGGATCGCCGCCAGGTCTTCCTCGCCGGCGGCGGCGAGCTCGTCGATCGTGGGAAAGCGGCCGGCCAGGAGCGCGGCCACCCGCGGGCCGACGTGGCGGATGCCAAGGGCGTTGAGCACCCGGACGAGCCCGCGGCCCTTGCTCGTCGCGATCGCCTCGACGAGCGATGCGGCCGACTTCTTCCCCATCCGCTCGAGCGGCTCGAGCTGGGACGGCTCGAGGCGATACAGGTCGGCATACTGCGTCACCAGTCCCGTGGCCACGAGCTGCTCGACCAGCTTGTCACCGAGCCCCTCGATGTCCATCGCCCCGCGCGACGCGAAGAACCGGATCCGCTCGCGGCACCGCGCGGGGCAGTCGACGTTGGGGCAGCGGATGTAGACCCCGTCGGGATCCTTGACGAGCGCGGTCTGGCACTCGGGGCACTCCGTGGGCGGATGCCAGACGGGCAGCCGCTTCTCCCGGAGATGCTTCTCCACGCGCACGACGTGGGGGATCACCTTGCCCGCCTTCTCGACCACCAGCACGTCGCCCACCCGCACGTCCTTGCGGGCCACCTCCTCGGCGTTGTGGAGGCTCGCCCGGCGGACGATCGTGCCGGCGAGCTCCACCGGCTCGAGGTCGGCCACCGGCGTGACGGTGCCGCCGCGGCCCACCTGGACGCGGATGCCCGCCAGCCTGGTCGTGGCCTCGAACTTCTCGAACTTCCAGGCGATCGCCCAGCGCGGGCTCTTGGCCGTGGCCCCGAGCAGCCGCTGCTGGGCGAAGTCGTCCACCTTGACCACGAAGCCATCCACCTCGAAGTCGAGGTCGTGGAGTTCCTCGATCAGCTCCGTGCCCCGCTCGACGAGCGTCTCGAGCGACTCGAAGACCTCCGTCCGCGGCGCCACCGGCAGCCCGGCCCGCTCGGCCCAGGCGTAGAGGCCCGTCTGCGACTCCACGCCCAGGCCCGTCGCGTCGCCCACGCCATGGCAGAGGAACCTGAGCGGCCGTGCCGCGCACTCCCGCGGGTCGAGCAGGCGGATGCTGCCGGCCGCCACGTTGCGGGTGTTGGCGAAGGGGGCGAGCCCCGCCGCGGCCTGCCGCTCGTTGAGGGCCACGAGGTCGGAGTTGGTCATGTAGACCTCGCCGCGGATCTCGACGAGCGGCGGCGGGTCGGCCAGGGCGAGCACGAGCGGCACGCCGGGGATCGTGCGGGCGTTGTGGGTGATGTCGTCGCCGGTGACGCCGTTGCCCCGCGTGGCGGCCAGCTTGAGCCCGCCCTCCTCGTAGGTCAGCGACACGGCCACGCCGTCGATCTTGAGCTCGAGCACGTAGCGGGGGGGGCGGGCAGCGCCGCCGTCCGCGAGCAGTTTCTCGACGCGGCGGCCCCAGGCCCGCAGGTCGTCGACGCCGTAGGTGTTGTCGATCGACATCATCGGCAGGCGGTGGCGGACGCTCGCCAGCGCCTCCACGGGCTCGTCGCCGATCCGCTGCGTCGGGCTGTCGGGCGTGACGAGGTCGGGGTGTTCGGCCTCCAGCTCCCGCAGCTGCTCGACCAGCCGGTCGTACTCCCGGTCGCTGATCTCCGGGGCGGCCTCGACGTAGTACTTGCGGTCGTGGTGCCGGATTTCGTCGCGAAGCCGGGCGATCCGGGCGGCGGCCGAGGCGGTCACGACGCGTCGGCTCCGGTGTCGCCGGCGGCGGGCTCGGCGACGGCCGCCTCGCGGGCGGCCCGCTCGCGGCGGATCCGCTCCCCGGCGATGTGGTCGAGCCAGATGGCCCCCACGGTGGCGACCGCCAAGAGGGCGATCTCGACGACGAGGATCGTGGTGCCGTGATCGTCCATCAGCCGGTCGAGCGCGTGGCGGCCGCCGGTCTCCGCCGCGGGCCGCACGCCCCGCAGCACGGCCACGCAGTAGGCCGCCGCCGTGATCGTGAAGGCGAAGCCGACGATCCCGAGGACGGCGTAGAACGGGTTGCGCGGGGGACGGGCCATGCGGATCTGCCAGCGGCTCTCGACGCCGCGAGTATACCGCTGCCCCAGGGCTCGCCGGGGGCCGGGCGAGCGGTCACGGCGCGGCGGCCGGCGGCGAAAGCGTGAGGATGCCCCAGGTCGCCAGTCGCGGGAGCGTGATCCGCATGCCATCGGGATGCAGCTCGGGATCGAGATCGACGGCCGGCTCGCCGGGCTGGTGGTAGGTGATCCGGCCGAGCGGCCCCCAGCGGTCGGGATGCCGGAGCGCCACGGTCACGTTTCGATAGGCCTCCGTCCGCATGCCGTCGGCGGATGAGTTCCAGTTGACGACATGGATGATCGGGC
>JBJTAA010000459.1:0-7373 GCA_046090525.1 Planctomycetota bacterium | reverse complement strand
CGCAACGGAACTTCTTCACGCAGTAGGTGAAGGGCACCTGCTCGCACTCCGTCTTCCACGTGGTGACCTCGATCTCCTTGGTCTCGCAGGTGGGAACCCACTTGCGGCAGCAGACCACCTTCGGGCAGCACGGGTTGCCCTCGGCGTCATACTTGCCGTTGGCCGAGATCTCCTTGGCCTCGGTCACCCAGTGGCCGCCCCGGCAGGTGACGGTCTTGGTGCCCTTGACGGCAACCCGCTTCGCCACGGTCCGGTAACCGGTCATCTCCTCGGTGTAGGGGACCCGCACGGTGTAGGTCTGCTGGACCTCTTCGGTGTAGGGCACGTTCACCTTGTAGGTGGCCGTCCGCTCCTCGGTGTAGGGCACCATCACCTTGTAGGTGGCCGTCTTCTCCTCCTTGACGGGCACCATCACCGTGTAGCTCTGCTCGAGCTGCTCGGTATAGGGAACCTTGACGCTGTACTCCACCGTCTTGGTCTCGGGCACGTTGACGTTGACGGTGTACTCGACCGTCTTCGAACGCTGCTCCGGCACCATCACGGTGTAGCTGCTGGTCTTCTCCTCGATCCGCGGCACCCGGGTCTTGACCGTGAAGGTCCGCTCGCGGACCTCGGTCGTCCACTCGGTCGCCTCGACCTCGCGGATCTCGGGCACCATCTTCCAGACCTTCACCGTGCGCATGCACGGATCGGCGCTGACCGCGGCCGCATCACCGGCCTCGGCAGCCACCTCGCCCTCGGCCACCGCGGCCGGCGCGGGGGCCGCCTGGGCGGAGAGCACCGACTCGGCGGCCGGCGCGGCAGCCACATCGTCGCCGCGGACGAAGCCGCCGCCGACGCACACGCCGGCAGCCGCCACCCACGGCAGGAACTTGAACGTAAGACGCTTCTTCACGGAAACCTCCAGAGGGAAAAAAAGAACCGACCGTTTCGCGAAACCCGTGCCGGCCCCCGGCGGCGACCCACGGGGCCGCCTCTGCCGGGTGCTGCGGCAGAAGCCCAGCCGGCATCCCGCTCACGATCGCGGAGCATCCACGCTCCACGACCGGAAGGGTTTGCGCTGCCGGCAAACTTCCCTCACCAGATCGATCTTCCCGGACCGAAAAACTCAGCCCGGCGGAAAATCGTCCGAGGATTCCGGTCGTGCCGGTGGCGCGGCCCGCTCATCGGCCGGCTCGCCGCCGCGGTCGCAGCGCCCGGCCATCGGGCCACCCTCGCAGCAGGTCTCGAGGATCATTCCGCACTGCCGGCAGACCAGCTTGGCGCGGATCTCGTGGGTGGGGCCGGCACAGACGGGACAGGTGGGCGTGGGCATGACGGGGCTTCAGTCCTCGACGTGGACGCGGTCGCGGCTGACGGGCGTGCCGTCCTCCTCGCGGGCGACGTCGTAGATCCGGAGGTTGTCGATCCAGCGGTTGAACTGCTCGTTCGAGAACAACTTGGGCACCGACTCCCCCGGGGGAATGTGGCCGAAGAACAGTTCGGCGGCCCCGTGCGGCCGGCCGGCCACGGAACTGGCCGCCTTGACCACCGATCCGTCCTCGGTGAGTTCCACGATCTCCACCTCGAACCGCAGCACGTCACCCGGGACGGCGTCGAAGTGGAACTCGCTCGAGCCCACCTTGGCGAGCACCACCCGGCGGCGGTAGTCGATCGCATCCACCACGAGCAGGCCCGCCGTCTGGGCCAGCCCCTCGAGCACGAGCGAGTTGGGGACGATCGCGGCACCGGGGAAATGGTCGTGCAGGTGCTCCTCCGCGAGCGTCACCGCCTTGACCGCGGTCGCCCGCCGGCACCGCACGAACTCCTCGAACCGGTCGAGCCAGAACCACCGCATGACGGCCTCCTCGGGCCGACAGCGTACCGGAAGCGGATCGCGCCGGAAACGACGACCACGTTCCCGCGCGGGCTCGGGGCTGCCAGGAGTCCGGTCACGCCGTGACCGGATCACGCAGGACGTCGGGTCGGGCTGTTCCGGTTCCGGCGGAACCGGGCTCCAGAAAGCGGAACCGGGCTCAGGGGATTCATCCCACCAGGATCACGAGCAGTTCCTTGGGCCCGTGGGCGCCGAGCACGAGGATCCGCTCGATGTCGCCGGTGCGGCTCGGGCCGGTGATGAAGGAGAGCATGCTCGGCAGCCGGCCGGCGTGGCGGTCACGGGCGAACGCGAGGGCGTCGGCGAGCGACGGCACGACCTGGTCGACCGTGGCGACGACCACGTGGGCATGCGGCAGGATGGAGAGGCCCCGGCCGCCGCTGGTGCTCGAGACGAGGATCGAGCCGGTCTGGGCCACGAGGCACTCGCAGGAGGTGAGGCCCGCGTCGCAGGCCTCGAGGGCGTCCTTGTCGCAGGATTGCCCCGGGCCGTCGACGCGATAGGTGGCGCAGGGGAGCCCCGCCACGAGCGTCTCGACGAGCGGGTGGGCATGGAAGGCGACCCGCTGCCAGCCGCGCGCGCGGGCCTGGGCGGACAGGCAGTCGACGGCCGCCGCGGGATCGGGCACACGGAACAGGTTTGCCTTCAGCCGCTCGAGGTTCTCGGCGAGGATTCCCAGGCTCTCCGCCGGTGAATCGCCGCCGTCGGGCAGCCAGGGACGCCCCGCCTCGGCCGGCAGGATCGTGAGGCCCCGTTGGCCACCGGAAGCCGGCGGCGCGTGGCCGGCGAGGTGCGGCAGCGGGGCCGGCACCCTGAGCGCCTCCCGCACCCGCGCGAGGATCGTCTCGCGGGCGGCGGCTTCGTCCGCCCCGGTCTGGCCGCTCATCGCCGCCTCCTCCGCCAGGCCGCCCGAAAACTCTCCCGCGGCGCGGCCGGCAGGTCACGGCTGGCCAGCCAGGCCGCGAGCAGCGGCGGCCGCAGGGCCTTGGCCACGGGCAGCGTCTTGCGGAACAGCCAGCCGCCGGCGGCGAACAGCCAGGGTCGGCGGGCGACGACGGCGAACAGGCGGTGGCCGAGCCGCTCGAGGCGGGACGGGCTCGTGCGGGCGGTGTTACGGCGGTTGTGGAGCAGGTGGTGATGGATGTCGATCCGCACCGGGCAGGCGTCGGTGCAGGCGCCGCACAGGGAGCTCGCCCCGGAGAGGTGGTTCCAGTCGGCCAGGCCCCGCAGGTGGGGCGTGATCACGCTGCCGATCGGCCCCTGGTAGGTCGTGCCGTAGGTGAATCCACCGACGTTCTTGAAGATCGGGCAGACATTGAGGCAGGCGCCGCAGCGGATGCAATGCAGGGCGTCGCGCTGCTCGGCGTCGGCCAGGAGCGCCGTGCGGGCGTTGTCGAGGAGCACGAGGTGCATCTCCTCGGGCCCGTCGCACTCCCCCGCCCGGCGCGGGCCCGAGTAGAGCGTGTTGTAGCAGGTCATCGGCTGACCGGCCCCGGCCGTGGCCAGCATCGGCAGGAGCACGGCGAGGTCGTCGAGCCGCTCCACGACCTTCTCGATGCCGGAGATCGCGATGTGCAGCCGCGGCAGGGCCGCGGTCAGCCGGGCGTTGCCCTCGTTCTCGGTGATCGAGATCTGCCCCGTCTCGGCCACGAGGAAGTTGGCCCCGGTGATGCCCACGTCGGCCTCGACGTAGAGCCGGCGCATGTGCCGGCGGGCGATCATCGTGAGCTCCTCGGGGCTGTCGGTCGGCGGGGTGCCGAGGTGCTTCCCGAACAGGTCGCTGATCTCGTCGCGGCGGACGTGCATGCAGGGAAACACGAAGTGGTAGGGGGGCTCGCCGCGGAGCTGCTGGATGAACTCGCCGAGGTCGCTCTCCACCACGCCGTAGCCATCGGCCTCCATGGCCTGGTTCAGGTGGATCTCCTCGCTCGTCATGCACTTGCTCTTGATGATCGCCCTGGCGCCGGCCGCGCGGAGCAGCCCGAGGATGATCCGGCGGGCCTCCTCGCCGTCCCGCGCCCAGTGCACCCTGCCGCCATTGGCCTCGAAGTTGGCGACGAACCGGGGCAGGAGCTCGTCGAGCCGGTTCACGGCCGACCACTTGGCGAGGCTGGCCGCGTCGCGGGCCTGCTCCCAGTCGCGGTAGCGGGCCTTCTGCGTGTCACGGCTCTGGTAGTAGCCGCCGAGCGCCTTGCGGACGAAGGCCCGATGGCCCGTGTCGCGGACGTGCTCGGCGGCGTCGTGGAGGAACTGCTTCTTGGCCGTCGCGGGCTCGTGGCTTCCCGGGGCGGCGGGCGCGGGTGTCGGGGCGATCATGGATGGGTTCCTGCCAGCACCTCGGCAAGGTGGATCGTGCGCGGCCGGTTGCCGTTGGGGGCGGCGTTCCTGGCGAGCCAGCCGTCGAGCTGCAGCTGGCAGGACGGGTCACTCGAGACGATGTAGTCGCACTCGGTGCGGGCCAGGCTGCCCCCCTTCACCTCGGCCATCGCGGTCGAGACCATCGGAAACTTGACGCTGAAGAGCCCCCCGAAGCCGCAGCAGCTCTCCGGCTCGTCGCACTCCACGAGCTCCAGGTCGCGAACGGCCCGCAGCAACTGCCGGGGCTCCTCCCTGACCCGCAGTTCCCGCAGGCCGTGGCAGCCGTCGTGGTAGGTGACGCGGTGGGGAAAGCGGGCCCCCACGTCGGTGACCCCGAGTTTCTTGACCAGGAACTCGCCGAACTCGAACGTGCGGGCGGCGAGGTCGAGCGCGGCGGTCTCGTGGGGCGTATCGGCCAGGAGCTGGGGGTAGAAGACCCGCAGCATCGCCACGCAGGAGCCGCTCGGGCCGACCACCACCTCGGCGTCGGCGAAGACGGCGAGCATCCGGATCGCGACCGTCCGGGCCTCGTCCCAATAGCCGGCGTTGAAGCTCGGCTGACCGCAGCAGGTCTGGGCCGCGCGAAACTCCACGGCGTGGCCGAGCCGCTCGAGCACAGTGGCCACCGCCAGGCCCACTCTGGGGACCATCTGGTCGACGAAACAGGGGATGAAGAGCGACACGTTCATGCGCCGCCCATTCTAGTCCCGCCGCCGCCGGTGAGCGGCACGTGCAGCTGACGGAAAACCGTCAGACCCTGAGCCCGCGGGCCGCCGTCCAGGTCGTGGTGGTCGGCCACGAGCCGAAGCCCGATCCGACGAAGCCCGTGCCGGTGCTGGCAAGGAGCCACCAGGCTCCCGAGGCCTGGTTCCGGACGGCGAGGTCGCTGCGGCCATCGCCGTCGAAGTCGCCCGGCGTGATGAACTGCCAGGCGACCGTCGTGTCGAACTGGCCCCAGGCGGTGGTCGTGAACGAGGTCGCTTCACTGCGGGCCACGTGCAACTGCCCCGTGCCCGGATCCCGGGCCACGAGGTCGCTGCGGCCGTCGCCATCGAAGTCGGCGGCGACCACGTCGGTCCAGCCGGTCGCGGGATTCCAGACCGTGAAGCGGGAGTTGGTGAAGCCGCTGCCGGTGCTCGTGAGCACCCGCCAGGCGCCGGAGCGGGTGTTCCAGGTGGCGATGTCGGTCAGGCCGTCGCCGTTGAAGTCGGCCGCGGTCAGGAAGTCCCAGGTGATGGTCGTCCGCTGCCGCCGCCAGATCTCCGTGGTGAAGGCCGTGCCGGAACTGCGGGCCACGTGCCAGGCCCCGGTCTGCACGGCCCGGCTGGCGAGGTCGGCCTTGCCATCACCGTCGAAGTCACCGACGAGCGGCACCGTCCACTCGACTGCCGGATTCCAGTTGCCGAAGGTCTGCTTGTCGAAGCCGGTGCCGGTGCTCGCGAGTACCCGCCAGGTGCCGGCCGCGGGATTCCACACGGCGATGTCGTCCCGGCCGTCACCGGTGAAGTCGCCGACGGACGGAAACTGCCAGGGGACGCTGGCCCGTAGATCGGACCACAGCTCCGGAGCCGGGGCGGGGCCGGCGGCCGGCGTGAGGGCGACCCACCAGTTTCCGACGGCCGACAGCAGCGCCACATCCGACCGCCCGTCGCCATCGAAGTCACCGCGAACCACCTCTCGCCAGCCGCCTTCGTCGGGGAGGGCGACAGCCGGGCCAGTCACCAAGGCTGAGCCGTTGCTGCGGCTGATGAGCAGTTCCCGGGCCGCGACGCCGACAAGCGCGTTGACCTCGGTGGCGGCGGGGGGCACGACCGTCACCGTGAAACTCTCCTCGATGAAGTCGGCCGCATCGAAGACGGACGCGGCCCGCACGGTGACCGTGGCCGTGCCGGTCGCTCCAGCCGCCAGGGCGAGCACCAGATTGTCGCCGTCGGTGAGCGAGACCGTGGCCAGGGCCGGCTCGCTCGAGCTGACGGAATAGACGAGCTCGCCGATCCGCGAGACCGACGTGATCGTGACGAGGTTTTCCTGGGCGATGTCGGCCGGATTGTCCAGGCCGATCGCGGGCAGTGCGGTAAACGGGGCGCCGAAGTTGTACCGCGGTAGGCTGGCGACGGTGTCGACCAGATCCATGCCATTGCCGAGCACGCGGCCGAAGGCCGTGAAGCCGCCGTTCTGGTTGTCGAGGTTGCCGGCGTTGTCGGCGAGGTTCACGAAGAACTGGTTGGTCGCGCTGTTCGGATCGCCGTCCAGCTTGGCCATCGCGAGCGTGCCGCGGGCGTTGGTGTTGCCCGGCTCGTTCAAGACGGCCGGGAACTGCTCGATGGCCTCGACGAGATCGCTCCCCGACGAGGTGAGCCGGAAGCCGCCTCCTTGCACCACGAAGCCCGGCACGGAGCGATGGATGATCGTGTTGGTGTAGCGGCCGGTGTTGGCGTAGGCCAGAAAGTTGGCGACCGTCAGCGGCGTGGTGCGGGTCCGGCCCTCACCGGGCTGGTCGAAGAGTTCGGCGAACACATCCTTGTCGTCGAGCGGCGCGTTGGTCGAGAACCGCACGACGGTGCCGGTGACGCCCCGCAGGTCGAATGCCGACCCGAGCTCGATGGTCCTGGGGGCGGCGTCACGATCGATCACGACGTCCGCCAGCGGCGCGAGCACGTCCACGGCCAAGAGCCGCCGGGCCTCGAGCCGCTCGGGCCGCGGGACGGTGCTGGTGGTCCGGCGAGCGTGACGATGGCGACGCGGCATGATGGTGGGGCCCGGGGGAGGTCGCCGCAGGCCCGGCAACCACTGCATCCAACCCTACCTACGGTTTTCGGCCGGGGCCAGTTCGCGGTCGCCGCCGGGGGGCCGATTTTGCCCACCTTTGGAACGGCCGTGCGGTTTTTGCCGGGTCCGGCTCTGGGCGTCGCTAGCGACCCCGCTTTTCGATCGCCCGGACCAGGGCGGCCCCCATGTCGGCGGGGCTGTCGGCGATCTCGATCCCGGCATCGGCCAGGGCGGCGAGCTTGGCCTCGGCCGTCCCCTTCCCGCCGGAGATGATCGCCCCGGCATGGCCCATCCGCTTGCCCGGCGGAGCCGTCCGGCCCGCGATGAAGGCGGCCACGGGCTTGGTCACGTGGTGCTTCACGAACTCGGC
>JBJTAA010000458.1:0-15343 GCA_046090525.1 Planctomycetota bacterium | reverse complement strand
CCCGTGGCCGCGGAGATCACGGCGGAGCTCGCGCGGATCGCGCTCCTCGAACTCCTGCCGGCGGCCGTGGAGGGGAAGTTCGCCGAGTTCGCGGCCGCCGTGCGACGCTATGGCGACGTGGCGGGCCGCCCCTTCGCGGAGGAGTCGGCCAAGCTGCCGCACGCGCCGGCCACCACCCAGTTGCTGGAACTGCTCGGCGAACTCGGCATCGAAGGGGCCGCCCAGAGCAGTTGGGGGCCGACGGTGATGGCCTGCTGCCCGTCGCTCGAGGCAGCCGGAGAGCTCGTCGACGCGCTCGATCGGCTCGGGCTCGCGAAGCATCACGACATGGTGATCGCGAAGTTCGACACGCAGGGCGCGCTGTTGCGGGAAGTCGGGTGACGCCGGGCAGCCCGGTTCCTCCCCAGGAGCCCGGTTCCGCCGGAACCGGATCGGAGTTGACGCCGCGTCGCGTGTGATCCGGTCACGGAGTGACCGGACTCCTGGGCCGGAACCGGGTTTGCGCGAGCGTGGCGTCCTGTGTGATCCGGTCACGGAGTGACCGGACTCCTGGGTCGGAACCGGGTCAGCGCGCGCGTGGCGTCCTGTGTGATCCGGTCACGGAGTGACCGGACTCCTGGGCTCAGGCCGGCTGGGGCACGAGGCCGTACGCGGCGATCACGCGGCGGAGCTTGTCGGCCGCCGGGGCATCGAGCGGCACCAGCGGCAGCCGCACCTCGCCCGTGTCGCGGCCCACCATCGCGAGCGCCGCCTTGATCGGGATCGGATTGCTGGCGAGGCCGAGGAGGTCGCGGCAGAGCGTGAAGAGCTTGAGGTGCCAGGCCCGGGCGCCGGCCAGGTCGCCGGCGTCGAAGGCTTCGCAGAGGGCTCGCATGTCGCCGGGCACGAGGTTGCCCACCACCGAGATCACGCCCCGGCCGCCGATCGACATGAGCGGCAGGGTCATGCTGTCGTCACCGGAGAGGAGGGTGAGGTCCGTGGCGGCGAGCACCTGGGAGGCCTGGTCGAGGGATCCCGTGGCCTCCTTCACCATCGCGATGCCGGGCAGTTCGGCCAGGCGGATGATCGTCTCCGGCTCGATGTTGCGGCCGGTGCGGGCGGGGATGTTGTAGACGCAGATCGGGATGTCGACCGCCTCGGCGAGCGCCTTGAAGTGCTCGTAGATGCCCTGCTGCGTGGGGCGGTTGTAGTAGGGCCCGACGACGAGCGCTGCATCGGCGCCGGCCCGGGCGGCGAACTTCGTGAGCCGGACGGCCTCGGCGGTGGAGTTGGAGCCGGTGCCGGGCATCACGAGCATCCGTCCGGCGGCGGCCTCGACGCTCTCGGCGATCACCCGCTCGTGCTCGTCGTGCGTGAGCGTCGGCGATTCGCCCGTCGTGCCCACCGGGCAGATGCAGGTGGTGCCCGCCGCCGCCTGGAAGTCGATCTGCTCCCGGAGCCGCAGGGGGTCGATCGCGCCGTCGCGAAAGGGCGTCACGATGGCGACGGAAAGGCCGGCGAAGCGTTCGGCGCGGGTGGACATCGGGGGGCGTGGCTCCGAGGGGGCGGGTGGCCGGCCATGGGATTTGCCGGCCCGCTCGCTGCCGCGCGAGGATATGATTTCCGCTTCAGGGCGGCAAATGACAGCGGGCCGGCCGCGGTTCCGTGGGCTGCGGCCGGCGGCAGGGAGGCGTTTCGACGGGAGCCATGCGGCAACACGGGCGACGGGAGATCGTGATCGGCCGGCCAGTGCTCGGGCGATCGGGCCGCGTCGGGAAGCGGCCGAGGCCGCGGCCCGGGTGGTCGCGGCCGGTGGTCGGCGGGCGGCGCTGGGTGTCGTGCTCGGCACGGGCATGGGCGGGCTCGTCGACCGGCTCGACGACGTGTGGACCATGCCGGGCGTCGACACCGGCTGGCTGGCCCGCTCCGCCGCCACCGGACATGCGGGCCGGATCGCCTGCGGCCTCGTGGCGGGCGTGCCGGTGGCGATGCTGCAGGGCCGCGTGCACGGCTACGAGGGCTTTCCGCCGGAGATGCTCACCCGCGGGGTGGAGCTGCTGGCGGCGCTCGGCGTGCGGCGGCTGCTCGTCACCAATGCCTCCGGCGGCCTGCGGCCCAGCATGACGAGCGGCGAACTCGTGATCCTCACCGACCACATCGACCTCGTGCGGCGGCGCTGGGGCGACGCGCTCGAGGCGGCGCCGGCCGCCGGCGGCGACGTGCACGCCACGTATTACACGGCCGCCCTCAACGAGCGGGCAGCGCGGGCGGCGCGCCGGGCGGGGGCGATCGTCCGCCACGGCGTGTATGCCTTCCTCTCCGGGCCGAGCTACGAGACGCGGGCCGAATACCGGATGCTGCGGCGGATCGAGGCCGACGTGGTCGGCATGTCGACGGTGCCCGAGATCGTGGCGGCCGCGCGGATGGGGCTCGAGGTGGTCGCCTGCTCGGTGGTCACGAACGTCGCCCGGCCCGACGCGCCCGAGCACACCGACGCCGAGGACGTCTGCCGGCTGGCGGCCGACGCGGCCGACGGAGTGTGGGCGATCGTGCGGGAACTGGCTGCGGACTCAGGCCGCGTGGCGGTGGCCGGCTGACGGATCCGTGATGAAGATCCTGCTCACCAACGACGACGGCATCGACGCCCCCGGCCTCGCGGCCCTCGCGGCGGCGGCGCGGTCGCTCGGCGGCGAGGCGGTTGTGGTCGCGCCGGCCGAGCCACACTCCGGCTGTGGTCACCGCGTCACCACGGGCCGGCCGCTGGTGGTGGAGGAGTCGGAGCCGGGTCGGTTTCGCGTGCACGGCACGCCGGCCGACTGCGTGCGGCTGGCGCTGGCGCAGCTCGCGCCCGATGTCGGCCTCGTGCTCTCCGGCATCAACGCCGGCGGCAACCTGGGCGCCGACATCCACCACTCGGGCACCGTGGCGGCGGCCCGCGAGGCCGCGCTCCACGGCCGGGCCGCCGTGGCGGCGTCGCAGTATCACCGCCGGGGAACGACGATCGATTGGGAGCGGTCGGCGGCATGGCTGGAGGCGGTGCTCGCGCTGCTGCGGAGCCGGCCCGCGGGCGCGGGCGAGTTCTGGAACGTGAACCTGCCCGATCTCGAGGCCGGCGTCACGGCCCCGCCCGTCGTGGAGTGCGCGGTCGATCCCTCGCCGTTCACGCTCGAGTATCGGCTGGCCGACGGCGGCTGGCACTACGGCGCGAGCTACCACGAGCGACCCCGGGTCGCGGGGGGCGACGTGGCGACCTGCTTCGGCGGGGCGATCGCGCTCTCGCGTCTGCGGGTCGTGTGAGCAGGGGCCGCGGCCACGCTGAAATTGCTGGGTCGGCGCTGCCGATCTATACTGCTCGTGATGTGATTGTCCGCCGATCGACCCTCGACGGGTCCGCGTCGGTCCCGCCTCTCGGGGCCGACGGCGAAGCGGGCGTTTTCCAACGGAGAGATCCAATGGCAAACCGCTCCCCTGTCGCCTGCGGTCTGCTGCTGCTGATCACGGCCCTGCCTGCGGCGGCCGGTGACCGGGTGTCGTTCAACCGCGACATCCGGCCGATCATGTCCGACACCTGTTTCCACTGCCACGGCAACGATGCCCGGACGCGGGAAGCCGGGCTGCGGCTCGATGTCCGCGAGGCGGCCCTGGCCGAAACGGAGGGGGGCGTGGTGCCGATCGTTCCCGGCGATCCGGATTCGAGCGCCATCATCCAGCGGATCTTCGATGCCGACGATCCGATGCCGCCCGAATCGGCGCACAAGCCACTGTCGCCGGAACAGAAGGAACTGCTGCGGCGTTGGGTGGCCGAGGGAGCCGTCTACGAGCCTCATTGGGCGTATGCGCCGCTCGAGCGGCCCGCCCTGCCGCCCGGCAGCGAGGGGAAGAACCCGATCGACGCCTTCATCGAGGCCAAGCTCACCGCCGCGGGGCTCGCGCCGACCCCCGAGGCGCCGCCGGCGGTGCTCGAGCGGCGGCTCGCGCTCGATCTCACCGGCCTGCCGCCGGAGGCCGCGCTCGCCGGCGAAGCGTCGCGGCCCACCGGCGAGGCGCTCGTCGAGGCGCTGCTCGCCTCGCCCCACCACGGCGAGCGCATGGCCGTGTGGTGGCTCGACATCGCCCGCTACGCCGACACGGTCGGATTCCACGGCGATCAGAACCAGCGGATCTTCCCGGATCGCGACTACGTCATCGACGCGTTCAACGCCAACAAGCGCTTCGACGAGTTCACCCGCGAGCAACTCGCCGGCGACCTGCTGCCTAACGCCACCACCGAGCAGCTCGTGGCCACCGGCTACAACCGGCTCAACATGATGACCCGCGAGGGGGGCGCGCAGCGGCAGGAATACCTCGCCAAGTACGGGGCCGAGCGGGTGCGGAGCGTGGCCGCGGCCTGGTTCGGCAGCACGTTCGGCTGCGCCGAGTGCCACGACCACAAGTTCGACCCGATCACCTCCCGCGATTTCTACGAGCTGCAGGCCTTCTTCGCCGACGTGAAGCAGTGGGGCGTGTACGGCGACTACGGCTACACGCCCGAGCCCGAGCTCCGCGGCTTCGACAACGACCATCCGTTTCCGCCGGAGATCGAGGTCGAGAGCCCGTGGCTGAAGAAGCGGAACGAGCGCGTGCGCCAGCGGCTGGCGACCGAGTTGGCGGCCGCGGCGAAGCGGCTGGCCGCCGACCCCGCGGCTGAGGTGGCCCGCGACCAGTGGCTGGCACACGTCGCAGAGTTCCTGGCGAGCCACCCTGACGGCTGGCTCGGAGCGGCTCCCGAGACCGCACAGCTCTTCAAGGACGGCAAGCCCGTCGAGGGACGCCCGGTCGAGGTCTCCGCCGAGGAGACCGTCTCGCTGAATACGCCAATGGGCAAGGGGGAGTCGTTGCAGATCGTCGCCGATGCCGGGGCCGCCCGCACGGTCGCGGCCATCCGCCTCGAGTTCGTGACGGAGGGATCCGATCCGGCCACGGTGTCAAAGCTCGCCGGCAACGCCCTCAGGGTCGCGTTCGCCATCCAGCCCGCCAAAGGCAAGTCGCGGCCGGTACCGCTGCGGGCCGGCGAGGCCACGGTGAAGCGGCCGGTCTACCGCTCGGGCGAGGAACTGCCCGGGGTGACGAACGACTGGCGGCTGCCCTTCGACCTGCCTGCCGACGTGCGCCCGGTGGCGGTCTGGCTCGTCGATCCCATCACGCTCGCTCACGGCGATCGCCTCGTGGCCACGATCAGCGGCGATGTCCGCCTGCCGGTGCGGCTCGCCCTCAGCCCACTGGGAGAAGTGGAGCCGCAGCGGGTCGCCACCGCCGCGGACCTCACCGCGATCGTGACGCCCGCTTCGGCCCGCTCGCCCGCGCAGGAAGCCCGGGTGGCGGAACTGTTCCTGCTTTCGACGGCCCGCGATCGGGCCGCCTATGACACAACGCGTGACCTCGGCGGCGAACTCCAGCGACTCCGCGGTGGCCGCACCTGGACGCTCGTGACGCAGGCCGCGGCCAAGCCGCTCACGATTCGGGTGCTGCCCCGCGGCAACTGGCAGGACGAGAGCGGGCCGGTGGTGCTGCCGGCCACGCCGGCCTTCCTCCCCGGCCGGATCGAGAGCACCGAGTCGCGGCGGCTCACGCGGCTCGATCTCGCCAACTGGCTCGTCTCGGACGCCAATCCGCTGACGCCGCGGGCCGTGATGAATCGGCTCTGGGCCGTGTTCTTCGGCACGGCGTTGAGCGTCGCGGTCGACGATCTCGGTTCGCAGGGCGAGCTCCCCACGCACCCCGAACTGCTCGACTGGCTGGCCTGCGAGTTTCGCGACTCGGGCTGGGACATCAGGCACATGATCCGGCTGATCGTGACGAGCCGCACCTACCGGCGGTCGAGTTCGCTCGAGCCGGCTGCGCTGGCGGTCGATCCCGCCAACCGGCTGCTCGCGTCGCAGAACCCGCGGCGGCTGGAGGCGGAGTTCGTCCGCGACAATGCCCTGGCGATCGCGGGGCTCTTGAACGTGGCGGACATCGGCGGCCCCAGCGTGAAGCCCTACCAGCCCGCCGGCTACTACGCCTCGCTGCAGTTCCCCGACCGGACCTACGTCGCCGACGCCGACGAGCGGCAGTGGCGGCGGGGCATCTACATCCACTGGCAGCGAACGTTCCTCCACCCGATGCTCGCCAACTTCGACGCGCCCGCCCGCGACGAATGTGCCGCCGCACGCGTGGTGAGCAACACGCCCCAGCAGGCGCTGACGCTGCTCAACGACCCGATCTTCGTGGAGGCCGCCCGGGCCTTCGGCGCCCGGCTGCTGGCCGCCGCCGAGGCTGGTGACGATGCGGGGCGGATCAGGCTGGCCTACCGGCTGGCGCTGAATCGCGAGCCGCTCGAGGCGGAGGTGGCGTCGCTGACGGCCTTCGTCGTGGGGCAGCGGGAAGCCTTCCAGGCGGCGCCCGCCGACGCCGCGAAGCTGCTGGCCGTCGGGCTCGCGGCGAAGCCCGCGCTCGACCCGGTCGAGCATGCGGCCTGGACGCAGTTGGCCCGCGTGCTGTTGAACACCCAGGAAGTGATCACCCGGTACTGAAGGTCCATCCATGTTCCCCACCCTCGACCCCGTGGCGATCGCCCGCCGCAGCTTCCTGCACCAGAGCGCCTACGGGCTCGGCGGCATCGCCATGGCGATGCTCGGCCGTGAGGCCCTGGCGGCCGCACCGGCGGGGCTGGCCAAGCCCGA
The DNA here is from genome assembly GCA_046090525.1 of Planctomycetota bacterium. Classification (GTDB taxonomy): domain Bacteria; phylum Planctomycetota; class Planctomycetia; order Pirellulales; family UBA1268; genus QWPN01. Next base: position 8,663 of record JBJTAA010000458.1, on the reverse strand, counting down.
CGACTGGCGGGGGGCGCTCCAGCGGCCGCACTTCCCCGTGAAGGCCAAGCGGGTGATCTTCCTCTGCATGGCCGGTGGCCCCTCGCAGTTCGAGACCTTCGACTGGAAGCCGGCCCTCAAGGCCCTCGACGGCAAGCCCTTCCCCGACTCGTTCACCAAGGGGCAGCAGCTCGCCCAGCTGCAGAACGCCGCGCTCAAGGGGCGGGGCTCGTTCGTGGGATTCAAGCGGCACGGGGCCTCGGGGATCGAGGTGAGCGACCTCTTTCCGCACCTGGCCCGCCAGGCCGACCGGCTGTGCGTGATCCGCTCGATGCAGACCGAGCAGATCAACCACGACACGGCCCACGCCTTCATGAACACGGGGTCGATCATCAAGGGTCGGCCGAGCATGGGCTCATGGCTGCTCTACGGTCTCGGCTCGGCCACCGACGAGCTCCCCGGCTTCATCGTGCTCACCTCGGCGGGCCGCTACGGACCACAGCCGATCTCAGCCCGGCAGTGGTCGAGCGGCGTGCTGCCCAGCCGGTTCCAGGGGATCATGTTCCAGTCGAAGGGCGACGCCGTGCACTACATCGGCAGCCCGCCGGGCGTCTGCCAGAGCACGCAGCGGCAGGTGGTCGAGGAGATCCAGCGGCTCAACGGCATGCTCGCCGAGCGGCAGCGCGATCCCGAGATCGCCACCCGGATCGCCCAGTACGAGATGGCCTTCCGCATGCAGGCGAGCGTGCCGGACCTCACCGATTTTTCGGGCGAGACCCAGGAGACGCTCGACCTCTATGGCGTCAAGGAGCCGGGCGACGGCTCGTTCGCCTCGAACTGTCTCCTCGCGCGGCGGCTCGCGGAGCGCGGGGTGCGGATGATCCAGCTCTACCACCGCGCCTGGGACCACCACGGCGATATCGTGCCGGGGATGAAGGACGGGGCGGCCGCCGTCGACAAGCCCTCGGCGGCCCTGATCGAAGACCTGGCCCGCCGCGGCATGCTCGACGACACGCTCGTGCTCTGGGGGGGCGAGTTCGGCCGCACGCCGATGGGGCAGGGCAGCGGCCGCGACCATCACATCCTCGCCTTCAGCGTGTTCCTGGCCGGCGGTGGCGTGAAGCCCGGGATCACCTGGGGCGCGACCGACGAACTGGGCTACCGGGCGGTGGAGAACGTGGTGCACGTCCACGACCTGCATGCGACGATGCTCGCGCTCTTGGGCATCGATCACCACCGGCTGACGACGAAGTTCCAGGGGCTCGACGTGCGGCTCACGGGCATCGCGGGGAACGTGGTGAAGGGCATCATGGGGTGACCCTTCGCGCCCAGGAGTCCGGTCACGCCGTGACCGGATCACGCAAGAGGCGGCGTGCACGCTGACCCGGTTCCGGCTCAGGAGTCCGGTCACGCCGTGACCGGATCACGCTGGACGCTGCGTCACGACTGACCTGGTTCCGGCGGAACCGGGCTCCAGGCGGCCACGTCGGCGTCGAACACCCTCACCTTCGCCCAGGTCGGCGCGTTTTCCGCGATGAACCGCTCGTGCCGCGGCGCGACCTGGTAGGCGTCGTGGGCCGCCTTCGACTCGAACACGATCAGCAGGAACACGTCCCAGTCGCGGTCGTTGACGTGCCGGTCGTAGTCGGCGAGCGTGCCGACGGAGAAGGCGACCTCGCCGGGGTGGCCGGTGAGATGCTCGCGGCAGGAGGCCACGAGCGCCGCGACCGCCTCCGGCGTGCGGTCCTTGAGCAGGAAGTAGACGGAGTGGGCGAGCACGGCGGGTCAGGTTGCGGGGGAGCGGGCGTCGCGGGCGGCCTGGGTGGCGACCGGGCCGCCCGAGCGGGGCGTGGCCGGGCCGATGATCGCCACCACCTCGGTGTCGTCGAGCATCTCCCGGGCCTCGAGCTCGCCGGCGAGGCGGTCGAGCTTGTCGCGGTTCTCGGAGAGCAGGTTCACCGCCCGCTCGGCGGCCTCGCCGAGGAAGCGGGCCACCTCCTGGTCGATGATCTGGGCGGTGCTCTCACTGAACTCCCGCTGCTCGTAGACGTCGCGGCCCAGGAAGGGATGCTCGTGCGAGCTCTGGCAAGAGACGGGCCCGAGCTTCTCGCTCATGCCCCAATGGGCCACCATCTTGCGGGCGATCCGCGTGGCCTGCATCAGGTCGTTCTCGGCGCCGGCCGAGTATTCGCCGAACACGAGCTTCTCGGCGGCCCGGCCGGCGAGGATGAAGGCGAGCCGGTTCTGGAGGTCGCTCTCGCCGACGTTCATCCGGTCTTCCTCGGGCACGAGCTGCGTCACGCCGAGCGCCCGACCGCGGGGGATGATCGTCACCTTGTGCAGCTTGTCGACGCCGGGCAGGAGCCAGGCCGCCAGGGCGTGACCCGCCTCGTGGTAGGCCGTCATCGTCTTCTCGCGGCCGGCGAGCACCTCCTCCCGCTTCGGGCCCATCAGGACCTTGTCGCGGGCGTAGTCGAAGTCGGAGGCGTCGACGGCGGTCTTGTCGTGGCGGGTGGCCCAGAGGGCGGCCTCGTTGACGAGGTTGCGGATGTCGGCGCCGGTGAGGCCCACGGTGGCCCCCGCCAGCCGTTCGAGGTCGACGTCGGGGGCGAGTGGCACGTTCCGGGTGTGGACCTTGAAGAGCTCGAGGCGGGCCTTCTGGTTGGGGCGGTCGACGGTCACGTGGCGGTCGAAGCGGCCCGGCCGGAGGAGCGCCGGGTCGAGCACGTCGGGCCGGTTGGTGGCCGCGAGCACGATCACGCTCTCGGAGGGGCTGAAGCCGTCCATCTCGGAGAGGATCTGGTTGAGCGTCTGCTCCCGCTCGTCGTGGCCTCCCCCCAGGCCCGCGCCGCGGACGCGGCCCACGGCGTCGATCTCGTCGATGAACAGGATCGCGGGGGAGGCGTCCTTGGCAGTCTTGAACATGTCGCGGACCCGCGACGCGCCGACGCCCACGAACATCTGGATGAACTCGCTGCCCGAGATCGAGAAGAAGGGCACGCCCGCCTCGCCGGCCACGGCCCGGGCCAGGAGCGTCTTGCCGGTGCCCGGCGGGCCCATCAAGAGCACGCCCTTGGGCACGCGGCCCCCGAGCCGCTGGAACTTCTTCGGATCCTTGAGGAACTCGACGATCTCCTGCAGGTCGGCCTTCACCTGCTCGAGGCCGGCCACGTCGGCGAAGGTCACCTGCTTGTCGCCGGCGGCGTAACGCTTGGCGGGCGACTTCGAGAAGCCGCCCAGGAAGCCGGCCCCGCCGAGCGGGTCGCGGGCCCGACGGAGCGTCATCCAGAAGCCGGCCATCAGGAGCAGCGGCACGAGCAGGTAGAGGCCGAGCAGGAAGCCCGTGCCGTCGGAGGGCGCCACCACCTCCTTGCGGATCTGGGGCTGCTCCTGCATCAGCTTGTCGAAGCCCTCGCGGAGGTAGGGCGTGAGCGTGACGCGGAAGGTCTTCTGCGGCTGACGACCGATCTCGGCGTCGCCCGCGAGTTCCTTGACGAACTCCCCCTCCACCTGGTCGCCGCTGATCACGACGCTCTTGACGTTGCCCTGGGAGGCCTGGGCGACGAACTCGTCGTAGGAGATTGCGGATCGCCCGACCGTCGCCTGGCCCGTGATGAAGGTGGCCAGGGCGACGGCCGCCAGGATCAGGAGCACCACCATCGGGAGGCCGAGCGGCTTGCCGAGGACGGGAGGCTTGCCGGAGGAGCCCTGGGGAGACGATGGCGCTGTGCTCATGATCTGGCGACGGAAGGGGTGGCACGAAGGCGGGCCGCGCTGGTCGCGGTCCGAAACCCGCGTAGTCTAGTGTATGGACGATCGGCCGGCATGGCGGCGGTCCGGCGTCGTCCGCCGCGAGCGAGGGAGCGACCGATGGAGACGGCCACCACGGAAACACGGCACCGGAAGCGGGGCGTGATCGCCATCACGCGGCGGGAGGACAAGTTCCTCGTGATCCGCCGCGGTGCGGCCGTGGCGGCCGGCGGCACGATCTGCTTTCCCGGGGGACACATCGAGCCGGGCGAGGAGGAGCACGAGGCGGTGGTGCGCGAGTGCCGCGAGGAACTGGCGGCGACCGTGGAGCCGGCCGAGTGCATCTGGCGAAGCGTGTCGCCCTGGGGCACGGAGCTGGCCTGGTGGACGGTGAGGCTGGTGGGGGAGGGCGACCTCGTGCCGCACCCGGTGGAGGTGGCCGAGATCCTGTGGCTCTCCGTCGACGAGATGCTCGCCGACGAGACCTTGCTCGAGGGCAACCGGCCGTTCCTGGAGGCGATCCGCGCGGGGCGGGTGGCGGTGTAGCGGCTGTGCACCGTGGGCAGGTTTGGAACCTGCCGGGCGAAGAGCCGGGCGTGGGTGATTGGCTGTCGTTGGCAGACTCCAAGTCTGCCCCACCAGGAGTCCGGTTCCGCCGGAACCGGATCACCCAAGACTCGGCGCTTCTCCCGATCCGGTCACGGCGTGACCGGACTCCTGGAGCGTGATCCTCGCGAATGCTTCCGCTCCCGCGCCGCTACTCCTCCGCCACGTCCTTCGGGAAGATCACCCCCTTGGGCTCCTCGGGCTCCGGGAAGATGGGCGGATTGGCCTCGGTGTCGAGCAGCGCCTTGAAGCGGTTCGGCGTCGCTGCGACGGGCTTGGTCGCCGCCGCCTGCCGCACGGCCGGATCGCCGCCGACTCTCCGCTCGGCGAGCTGCACGCCGCCAAGCCAGCGCTCGAGGTTCACCCGCTCCTGCGGCGTCAGCGGCGCGGCCACGAGGCGGGGCTTGGCGGGCTTGGCTGGGTGGCCCGCGGCCAGCAGGGCAGCCAACTGGGCGGCCGAGCGGTCGGGCCCGACGGCGACGAGGAGCGCCTGCAGGTTGGCCTGCGTGCTGCGCCGGTCGATGCCGCCGCGGACGTCGGGGCGGATGAACCGCGGCGCCGGGCTGTCCGGGCTGCCGTGGCAGGCGCCGGCGGCGCAGCGGTTGAGCACGAGCGGCTGCACCCGGCGGGTGAAGTCGGCGACCACCTCCGGCGGGAGATTGGCCGCGGTGGCGACGGGCTCCGGCGCCGGCATGGGGCGGGCGGGCGTGGCCGGCAGGATCTCGACGGCCACGGCCTGCAGCGTGGCCACGAGCAACAGGGCGGGGCTCGCCGCGATGAGCCGGCGGCGCACCGTGCCGCGGGAGCCGGTCGGCCGGCGGATCATGGTGATGCGGTGTGCCACGCGTGCGGCTCCGGCCTGCGGGCGGTCGGTCGACCGAAATCGAGCAATCGAGCGGCGGGAAGGTAGGGATCGACGCAGGCCGCTTCAAGCCGAAATCCCTTGTGGCGCCGCCGCCATGGGCCCTAGACTTCGCATCACCGTGGCGGCCCGATGCCCGTCACCCCGCCTTCCCCGGAGAGCCCTTCCCGCCCATGGAAAAGACGTTCGTGATGTTCAAGCCCGACTGCCTCGAGCGAGGCCTCGTCGGCCGGATCCTGTCGCGGTTCGAGGAGAAGGGCCTGCGGCTCGTGGCCATGAAGATGCTGCGGATCACGCCAGCCGTGGCCAAGCAGCACTACGCCGAACATGTCGAGAAGCCGTTCTATCCCGGCCTTGAGGAGTTCATCACGGCATCCCCGGTGGTCGCCTGCGTGTTCCAGGGGCCGGAGGTGATCCGTGTGGTCCGTGAGATGCTCGGGGCCACGAGCGGCCTGAAGGCGGCCGCCGGCACGATCCGCGGCGACTTCTCGTCGAGCCGCCAGATGAATCTCGTGCACGCGTCCGACTCCCCCGAGTCGGCGGCCCGCGAGATCGCGATCTACTTCAAGGATGCCGAGATCCAGGCGTGGGATCCCACGCTCGCCTGCTGGTACCAGGCTCCCGGAGAGGCCTGACGCACCGCATGAGCCTGCTCGTCTTCGGGCATCGCAATCCCGACACCGACGCCAGCTGCTCGGCGATCGCCTACGCGGAATACCTCCGCCGCGCCGGCCGGCCCGACGCGGTGGCGGCCTGCTGCGGGCCGCCCAACCAGCGGACCGAGTTCGTGCTCAAGCGGGCCGGCATCGCGCCGCCGCGCCTCGTGATGGATGTGCGGCCGCAGCTCGAGGATCTCTGCCGCCGCGACCCGCCGACGGCCAGCCTCGGCGACTCGTTCCACGGCGCCTACCAGCGGATGAAGGAAGGCGACCTGCGGGCGATTCCCGTGGTCGATTCGCACCGCCGCGTGGTGGGCGTGCTCTCGGTCTTGAACCTCATGGACCTGTTCTTCCGCGACGCGGGCGACGCCACGCTGGCCCGCACCGTGGAGACGAGCCTGGAGACGATGTGCGGCGTGCTGGGAGGCACCTTCCAGCACGTGCTCGAGCCGGGGCAGCGGGATGAACTGCTCGTGATGGTGGGCGCGATGAGCGCCGAGGGCTTCACGGAGCGGATGGAGGCCTATCCGGCCCGGCGGCTGGTGGTGGTCTGCGGCGACCGGCCCACGATCCAGTTGCCGGCGATCGAGCATGGCGTGCGGGCGCTTGTGATCACCGGCGGCTTCCAGCTCTCGAAGGGCCTCGTGGAGCTGGCGAAGGCCCGCGAGGTGTCGGTGATCCTGAGCCCGTTCGACACGGTCAACACCACGCTGCGGCTGAAGTCGTCGCAGTTCATCGACCCCGTGGTGGAGACCGACGTGCTCACCCTGCCGGCCAAGGCGACGGCGGCCGAGGTCCGCGGTACGGTCGAGCGGTCGACGCAGCCGGTGTTTCCGGTGGTGGGCGACGACGGCGTGCTCGTGGGGCTGGCCTTCAAGACCGACGTGCTCAACCCGCCCCGGCCCCGGCTGGTGCTCGTGGACCACAACGAGCTCGCCCAGGCGGTGGCGGGGGCCGACGAGTCGGAGATCGTGGAGGTGCTCGACCACCATCGGCTGGGGGGCGGCCTCAAGAGCACGCAGCCGATCCGGTTCGTGAACGAGCCGGTGGGCTCCACCTGCACGCTCGTGGCCCGGCAGTTCCGCGCTGCGGGGCTCGAGCCCGAGCCGCCGATCGCCCTCTGCATGGCTTCGGGCATCATCTCCGACACGCTCCACCTCCGCTCGCCCACGACCACCGACGTGGATCGCGACGTGCTCGCATGGCTCGCCGCGCGGTGCGGCCTCGACCTCGCCGCCTATGCCCGCGAGTTCTTCGAGGTCGGCTCCGCCTTGCGGTCGAAGACACCGGCCGAGGTGGTCCGCGAGGATTGCAAGGAGTTCACGGAGCACGGCGTGAGGTTCTCGATCTCACAGATCGAGGAGACGGGCTTCGACCTCTTCTGGGAGCGGCAGGACGAGCTGCGGGAGGCGCTCGAGGAGGTCGCCCGTCGGCAGCGGCTCGACTTCTCGGCGCTCCTGGTGACCGACGTGGTGAGCAACGGCTCGGTGCTGCTCCTGTCGCGCGACTCGGAGGCCTGGGAGGAGATCAACTACCCCCGGCTCGGCCGCGGGCTCTACGAACTCAAGAACGTGGTCAGCCGCAAGAAGCAGCTGCTGCCGCTTGTGAGCCAGGTCCTGGCCGCCCAGTAGCCGTTGCCCAGCCGCCCGGTCTCGCCGTGGCCGGATCAGCTTGGCCTTCGCCTCATAAGTGGCCGCGGGTTTCCAACCCGCGGAATACGCCTGCCACCCCGCGAGTCTGGTTGCTCAGGGGCCGCTTACCGCAACGCCGCCGCGGGCGTGTCGGCCGCCAGCCGCTCGATCATGTCGCGGGCGGCCCGCTCGACCGCCGTCTGCCACTGCCCTGTCGCGAGGCCGTCGTTCATCTCGGGGCGGGCGTGGGCGAAGATCACGTCGCGGGCGCTGACGACGAGCGCCCCCAGGCCGTCCGCGTGAAAGGCGCCGCGGACATCGGCGGCCCGGCCTCCCTGCCGGCCGAAGCCGGGCACGAGGATCCAGGCGTGAGGCATGGCGGCCCTGAGGTCGTCGAGCTGCTTGGGCCAGGTGGCCCCCACGACGGCGCCCACCGCGCCATAGGTCTCGCCCGCGGCGGTCCGGGCGGCGAGCGTCTCGACGCCCGCGGCCACGTGCCCGTAGATCGTGCTCCCGTCGCTCGTGAGATCCTGGAAATCCTTGCTGCCCGGGTTCGACGTCTTCACGAGCACGAAGATGCCGGCCGACCGGTCGACGGCGGTCTTCACGAAGGGCTCGATGGAATCGAGGCCGAGGTAGGGGTTCACCGTCAGCGCGTCGGCGGCCCAGGGGCCGGCGAGCCAGCCCGCGGCGTAGGCCTCGGCCGTCGAGCCGATGTCGCCGCGCTTGCCGTCGGCGAGCACGAGCAGGCCCCGGGAACGGGCGTGGTCGATCACGTCGGCGAGCGCCTGCATCCCGTGGAGCCCGAGGGCCTCGAAGCAGGCGAGTTGTGGCTTGACGATCGGCACAAGCCCCGCGACCGCATCGATGACGTCGCGACAGAAGTCGCTGAACACAGCCGCGAGGGCGGCGGTGTCGGTTGGGGCGATCGCGGCAGCACCCAGGGCAGGGGGCAGCGATTCGTGCCGGGGGTCGATGCCGACGCAGGCGGGTGTGCGGCGGGCGCGGACGGCGGCGGCGAGGCGGGTGGCGAACGGGGCGGAATGTCCGGCGGCAGGCGTCATGGGCGGGATCACGGAAGGTGTCGCGGCTGGCGGCGATGTCGCACGATTGTTGCAGGAATATACGCCGCCCCGGAAGTGGCCGCGGGTTTTCCAAGAGTGGCCGCGGGTTTCC
>JBJTAA010000457.1:0-7543 GCA_046090525.1 Planctomycetota bacterium | reverse complement strand
CAGCACGACGGCGTAGGCCGTCTCCGTGGGGCTGGGGAGGTCGGTGGTGACGGTGCCGCCCGCGCCGAACGTGGTGTCGAGCGTCCCATCCGGATTGTGGCGGCTGGCCGCGAACCGCGTGCTGCCGTAGTCTCCCGCCTCACCGGCCATGACGATCCGGCCGTTCTGCTGGACGGCGAGGCCGTTCACGGCGTACGACTCGCCGCCGATCGTGGTCGATGCGATGCCCCCGGTGCCGAAGGTGCCTTCGAGGCTGCCGTCGCCGTTGAGCCGCATGAGGATCCCCGTGTTGCCGCCGGCGTCGTTCTTGTACCCAGCCACGAGGATTCGGCCGTCGGCGAGCAGGGCGACACCGCGCCCGACCTCGTCGCCTCCAAGGTCGATCGTCACGACGCCGTCGTTCTCGACGGGGTCGAAGGTCGTATCGAGCACCCCGGCGGGCGTGTAGCGGGCCAGGGCGAAGTTCTGGTCGCCCGACCTGCTCGTCCCGGCCGCGACGATCCTGCCGTCCGCTTGCAGGGCGATGCTGTTGATGGCGGCGTCGGTCACCTGTACCGGCGTGACCACGAGCCCCCCCGTACCGAACGTGGGATCCAGCGTGCCCGAGGTGTCATAGCGGGCCATGGCGAACTGCAATGGTCCCGTGCCGCCGAGCACGGTGTATCCCGCAACGACGATCTTGCCATCGGGCTGAAGCAGGACGCTGCTCGCTTGATCCTGCGACATGCCGCCGCCGAAATCGGTGAACACCAGCCCGCCCGTGCCGAACGTGGCGTCAAGGTTGCCCTGCGCATCGTATCGGGCGACCACGAAATCCGCTGCGGGGCCGTTCCCCGACGTTCCGGCAGCCACGATCTTCCCATCCGGCTGGATCGCGACGCCCAGGATCGCGTCGTCGGCGCCGAGATCGTTGTCAACCCAGCCCCGACCCCCCGGCCCGAAGGTCGGATCGAGGGTTCCGTCCGGCAGGTAGCGAGCCAGCATGAAATCATGGGCAAAGAAAAAGTCGTTGAACCCACCACAGACGATCTTGCCGTCGGCTTGCACCGCCATGGCCCGGATCGAGTCTTGCTGGTCGGTCAGGCTCTGCGTCACCGTTCCTCCAATGCCGAAGGCCGGATCGAGGCTGCCGGCGTCGAGCAGGCGCCGCTGTTCGAGCGATTCATGCCGCAGGGCGTCGCGGCGCCGACAGCGGCCGGGGAGGCGGCGCGGAGATACCGAAGCGGCAAGCGGTGTACGGGGAGCCATGGTTCACCTCTTGAATGGGGTGGCGAGACACGCGTGACACGAGAACCCTCAAAACAAAAAGCCGTCGCGAGCCACGCTCACGACGGCTTACGCTCTGCCGGGCCCGCGAAGCGCCCAGCAACTCGTCTTCCGTATTCCTGCCGATCCATCCGCGGAACGTGCACTGCGCCCTGCGGCCGATGTGCCCCGTCTCCGCGACGCAGGAACGCTAGCGGGCCGACTCCGCAGCGGGCAACACCCCCGGATTTCCGGCAACGCATGCGGGGTTTGCTCCGGCGGACAGCCTGGTGGCGACCCGCGCGTCACCAACAGTGGCCGTTGCGGTTCCCATCGAGGTCGAGCGGCGGCTTCCGCTGCACGGCAGACGGCGCCGCGGAAATCGGCCTGAGCGATGAGGATCGCATTTTTGGAGTGCTGTTTTGAGGAATGAAAAACGGCTGTCGCGTCACCGCGAACTGCCACCCGACCCCCCCAGCGCGGGTGATGCGCACCGCCGGCAAACCGCGGTCTGGAAGACGTCCAGGGGCGGAAGCACACTGGCAGGCACGCGTGGCCGATGCGGCGGCGGCATTCAGCCTCGCCACACCCACGCCTGGAGAGCCAAGCCGTGATCGATGCCTCCCGTCTCGCGATCGCCACTGCCGCCCTCTGCCTCCTCGGCGGCCGCCACCATGCGTCACCCCTGCCGACCGTGCCCTGCGTCGACCTGGCCCGCTATGCGGGCACCTGGCACGAGATCGCGCGGCTGCCAAATCTGTTTCATGCGACCTGCGAGTGCTCATGGGCCCGCTACGAGCCCAGGGCCGACGGGTCGCTGGCGATCGTCAACGCCTGCGTCACGAGGCGCGGCCGCTGCCGTGAGGCCGTGGGGCGGGCGGAGCCGGTGCCCGGCTCGGGCAACGCCCGCCTGCGGGTGAGGTTCAGCGGCTTCGCCTCGCTCGTACCTGTGCCCCGCGAGGGCAACTACTGGATCATCGCCCTCGACGACGACTACCGCTATGCGATGGTCGGCACACCCGACCGCCGCTTCCTCTGGATCCTTTCCCGCGAGACCTGCCTCGCGCCAGAGGTCTATGCCAGCCTCGTCGCCCAGGCCCGCTGCCTCGGCTTCGCCGTGGATCGCCTCGTCACCCGCTGACACGAGCCCGCTAGCGCGACCAGGGCGTGCGCGACCAAGGCGTCGTCGCCCAAGGCGTGGCCGCCGGAGCCGGAGCGGCGCGGGGCGCGGGCGGGGCGGGTGGGCCGAAGGGATTCGGGCCCGGCCCGAGCGGATAGGGATAGCCGCCACCGTAGACCGTGAGGCCCGGCCGGCCGCCGACCGGCGGCGCGACCGGCACGCCCACGGCGAGGTTACTGAAATACGTGTTTCGCCGACCGTGACCCGCCACGAGGCCGTTGCTGTAGAGCGTCAGGTTGCCGACCCGCTGGCCCACCAGCCCGTTGTTGAAATACTCCGTCCGCCCCACCCGCTGGGCGACGAGGCCATTGGCGTAGAACGTGTTGCGGCCCACCGCCACGCTGCTGCCCCCCCAGTTGCCGAGGCCAAAGCCGCTCTCGGCACCGGCCGGGCCCGCCGACAGGCCGGCCAGGCAGGCGGCAACGACGAGCACGCGATCGCGAATATTCAGACTCTTCATCGAAAGCACCTCGGGCGGTGGACTCGGCCACCGCCTCAACCATACCCCGCCGCGACGCACCCTGCCCGGCCTCGGCCGAGCGGTAGACTCGGGGCTTTCCGCCATCGCCCACGGAGCCCGAGTAGGACGCGATGCCCTTCCTCGACGACCATTTTCTCCTCGCGAGCGACCCCGCCCGCGACCTCTACCACCGCGTGGCCGCCCGGCAGCCGATCGTCGACTACCACTGCCACCTCTCACCCAAGGACATCGCCGAAGACCGTCGGTTCGCGAACCTGCACGAGGCCTGGCTCGAGGGAGACCACTACAAGTGGCGGGCCATGCGGGCCGACGGCGTGGCCGAGGACCTGATCACCGGCTCGGCCCCCCCGCAGGAAAAGTTCCGGGCCTGGGCCCGGACGGTGCCCCATACGCTCCGGAACCCGCTCTTCCACTGGACCCACCTGGAGCTCCGTCGGCATTTCGGCATCGAGACGCTCCTGGAGGAATCCTCCGCCGACATGATCTGGGCCGAGGCCAACCGGCAGCTGGCCACGGCCGACCTTTCGGCCCGCGGGATCCTGCGGCGGTTCCGGGTGGAGCTCGTGGGCACCACCGACGACCCGGCCGACCCGCTCGACTGGCACGCGCGGATCGCGGCCTCGGACTGCCCGACCAGGGTGGTGCCCACCTTCCGGCCCGACATGGCGCTCAAGGTCATCGAGCCCGACCGCGTGCAGGCCTGGGCCCGCCGGCTCGCCAACGTCGCGGGCATCGCGGCCGACACCTTCCCCGGCCTGCTTGCGGCGCTCGACAAGCGGCACGCCGACTTCGCCGCGGCCGGCTGCCGGGCCAGCGATCACGGCCTCGAATACCTGCCCGACCTCGAGTGCGGCGACGCCGAGGCGGCCGCGATCTGGGAGCGGGCCATGGCCGGCACGCCCGCCACCAGGCTCGAGGCCGATCGGTTCGCCGTGCGGATCATGCTCCACGTCGGCCGGCTCAACCACGCGGCGGGCTGGGTGACGCAGCTGCACCTCGGCCCCTTCCGCGATCCAAACCCGCTGCTGGCCCGGAAGCTCGGGGCCGACGCCGGCTGCGACACGATCGGCGACGCCCGGCAGGGTCCGGGGCTGGTACGGTTCCTGGCCACGCTGGCGGGTGAAAACTCGCTCGGTCGCACGATCCTCTACAACATCAACCCCGCCGACAACGCGCTCTATGCCGCGCTGCCCGGCTCGTTCCAGGACGGGGGCACGCCCGGCAAGATCCAGTGGGGCAGCGGCTGGTGGTTCCTCGACCAGGAGCGGGGCATGCGGGAGCAGATCAACACGCTCTCCGACATGGGCCTCTTGGCGCGGTTCGTGGGCATGGTGACCGACTCGCGGTCGTTCCTCTCCTACCCGCGGCACGAATACTTCCGGCGGATTCTCTGCGACCTCGTGGGGGGCGACGTGGCCACGGGCCGACTGCCCGACCGCCGCGACTGGCTCGAGGCGCTCGTGACGGCCGTCTGCGCGGGCAACGCGCGGGCGGCGCTCGGGCTCGAGGCCCCGGCAGCCTGACGAGCCCTCCATGACATCCGCGCGTCCCGGCCGCTCGCTCTTCCGCCTGCTCGTGATGCCGGTGGTGGGGCTCGTGCTGGCCGCGGTGGCCGCGAACGTCGCCTTCACGTCGCTCCTCGCCGCCCGCCGGGCGCTCGCCGACGCCCGCAGCCGCGAGGCGCAGGTGGCGACCGCCCTGGCTGCCTCGCGGGTGGCCCTCTCGCCGCAGGTGCTCGACACCCTGCGGCAGCTCACGGGCTGCGAGTTCGTGGTCTGGAACCCGGCCGATCGCACGGCCGGCCTGGCCACGCTCTCCGCCGACGTGCTCGCCCGGCACGACGCCGCCGCCATCGAAGCGGCGGCCGGCGGCGACACGGTGATCGACGGCCGCCGCTACCGCGTGGGCCGGGCGCGGGTGGGGGGCGTGCGGCCGGAGAGCGTGCTCGTGCTCACGCCGGTGCGGAGCCTGGTCGCGACCACGCTCGAGGCGATCGGGCCGGTGCTCGCGGTGGCCGCGGGCACGCTCGCGGTGCTCGTGCCCCTGGGGCTCGTGGCCACGGCGCGGCTCGCGCGGCGGCTGGTGGCCGTCGAGCGGCACGTGGCCAGGATCGCCGCGGGCAGGTTCGGCGAGCGGCTCACCGACCTGGCCGCCCACGGCCATGACGACATCGGCCGGCTCGTCGACGGCGTCAACCACTTGAGCGGCACCCTGGCCGGCCTGCGGACGAGCCTCGTGGCCGGCGAGCGGCAGCGGCTCCTGGGCCAGCTGGCCGCCGGCTTCGCCCACGAACTGCGCAACGCCGTCACCGGGGCCCGCCTGGCGATCGACCTGCATCGCCGCCGCTGCCCGGCCGCCGGCGACGGCCACGACGACAGCCTCGCCGTGGCCACGCGGCAGCTCGACATCCTCGAGGAGGAGGTGCGGGGGCTCCTGGCCCTGGGCAAGCCGGGTGAGACGGCGACGGGACCGGTGGACGTGGCGGCGCTCGTGGGGGAGGTGAAGGATCTGGCCGGCCCGCGCTCGGACCACGCGGGCGTGACGCTCGAGACCGACGTGCCGGCATGCCTGCCCCGGCTCACGGGGCGGCGGGAGGCGTTGCGGGCGGCGCTTGTGAACCTCGCCTTGAACGCGATCGACGCCGTGGGCCGCGACGGCCGGGTGCGGATCCAGACCCGGCTCGCCGACGGAGTTTTGGAACTGGCCGTCGAGGACGACGGCCCGGGGCCGCCGGCCGACATCGCCGACTCGCTCGCCGAGCCGTTCGTGACCGGCAAGCAGGAGGGCATCGGTCTCGGCCTGGCCGTGGCCCGGGCGGTGGCCGAGGAGCACGGCGGTAGACTGTCGTGGAGCCGCGCGCAGGGGCGGACGCGGTTCGTGATCGCCCTGCCCCTCCCGGACGGCCATCCGCATCCCCGGGGCAGCGAACCGTGAGCCGGATCCTGATCGTCGACGACGAGCCGGCCATCGGCTGGAGCCTCAAGGAACTCCTCATGGACGAGGGGCACGAGGTGGCCGTCGCGGCCGACATCCCGCGGGCAGTCGCGGCAGCCGGCGCGGCGGCGCCCGACGCGATCCTGCTCGACGTCCGGCTCGGCGACCAGGACGGCATCCGCTCGCTGCCCGAGATCCGCGCCGCCGCGGGCCCCGTGCCGGTGGTGGTGATGACCGCCTTCGGCGACCTCGACACGGCCGTGCGGGCCGTGCACGCAGGGGCCTTCGACTATCTCGTCAAGCCCTTCGATCTCGAGCGGGTCTCGCAGGTGGTGGCCCGGGCGCTCGCCGAGCGCCGCCCGCCGGAGGGGGCGGCACCGGAGCCGGTGCCGACCGCCGAGCTGATCGGCTCGTCGGCGGCCATGCAGGAGGTGTTCAAGCAGGTGGCGCTCGTGGCGGCGAGCGACCTGCCGGTGCTCGTGACGGGGCCCACCGGCAGCGGCAAGGAGGCCGTCGCCCGGGCGATCCACGCCCACTCGGCCCGCCGCGCGCAGCCGCTTGTGACCACGAACCTCGCGGCCCTCGCCCCGGCTGCGATCGAAGGCGAGCTCTTCGGCCACGCGCCCGGGTCATCCACGGCCGCGGTCCCCCGCCCCGGCCTCTTCGAACTGGCCGACGGTGGCACGATCTTCCTCGACGAGATCGGCGAGGCGCCGCTCGAGGTGCAGGTGAAACTGCTGCGGGTGCTCGAGAGCGGCGCAGTGAACCGCGTCGGCGAGGTGGCCGCCCGGCCGGTGAGCGTGCGGGTGATCGCGGCCACCAATCGCGACCTGGCCGAGCGGCTCGCGGCGGGCTCGTTCCGCGAAGACCTCTTCCAGCGGCTCAAGGTGTTTTCGATCGCGCTACCGCCCCTGGCCGAGCGGCCGGCCGACATCGAGCCCTTGGCCCGCCACTTCCTGGCCCGCCACGCTGCGGGTCGGCCGCTGCCGGGCCTCGCCCCCGAGTTTTTGGCGGCGCTTCGCGACCGCACCTGGCCGGGCAACGTCCGCGAGCTCAAGCACGCGGTCGAGTATGCGGCCGTCGTGGCCCGCGGGGGCACCCTGCGGCCCGAGCACCTGCCCCGCCCCCAAGAGCCCGTCGCCCCGTCCGGATCGGACCTGGAGCGAGCGGCAGCCCGCGTGGGCGCCGCCGTCAAGGAGTGGTCGGCGGCGGCCCGCCGCGAACTCGCCGGGCTGCCCGAGCCCGATCTCCACCACCGTGCCGTCCAACTGCTCGAAGGCACGCTTCTGCGCGAGGCGCTCGCCCACACCGGCGGCAACCGCACCGCCGCCGCCAAACTCCTCGGCCTCGACCGGGCCACCCTGCGCACGAAGCTCAAGGCCCTCGGCCTCGACGACTGAGTTCACGGCTGCACCTCCAGACGGCCGCTTCCGTGCGCGTGATTGGCCCGCGGCGCGCGTTCCGATGAATCCGTCGTAGCGACGGGCATCTTGCCCGCGGCTCCTGGGCAGGCAAAGGACTGCGAGGGGCTGCCCATGCCCTCTCGCTGGAAGCTCACTCCGGCATCCTGCCTGCGCTCGCTTCCACAGCTCGCTCGAGGGCATGGGCAATCCCGAGCCGGCGGTTCGCGAGACGTACCGCACGTCGAGCATGATCCGGTCACGGCGTGACCGGACCCCCCTGGAGCCCGGTTCCGCCGGAAC
>JBJTAA010000456.1:0-2605 GCA_046090525.1 Planctomycetota bacterium | reverse complement strand
ACCAGCCGTCGGGAAGCTGCGTCGCCGTCGAGCCGGGCGCAGCATCAACGCCAGGGAGGCGATGTGGTCGGCGCGGTTTCCGCAGGATCCCGGAGGCCGGCCGGATTGGTTCGCCGGTCGCGGACATGCGGCCGCAGGCGGCTCTTGCAGATCGTCGCCTTCGGACTTTGCGAGTACCTACCCGATCGGAGTAGCCACGTGCGTGCTGCGCAAAGGTCCTCGGCTCCTGCGCGTGCCCCCGACCAGCTCCTCAGCATCTGGGATCACGCTGCAGTGATCGGCGCCGGCGGTCGCGGGCCATGGATGGCCGCGAAGCCGTGAAGATCAGAAAAGCTGCCGGAACCCTTCGGCGATCGTCCACTCGGTGCCCTTGGCCTTCGGATCCGCCGCCCAGGTCCGCCAGGCGTTCACGTCGTCACCAAGGTCGCGGCCGCTGACTTCCTTGAGCGCGAGGACAGCCCGGTATTGGACGGCCGGATCGGGATCTTCGAGGGCCCGGGCGAGCGCCGGCACGGCCGCCTCGTCTCCGAGCGAGCCGAGCTCGCGGAGCGCCTCCAGACGCACGTCGAGATCGGCGTCGGCGGCGACGCGGGCGGCCAGCAGCGACACCGCCTCCGGCCCGCCGCGCTTCCGCCACGCCTCGCAGGCGGCCATCCGCACCCGGGGGGCGGGATCCTCCAGGGCACCCCGGCAGATCGCCACCGCGGACGGCGTGTCGAACTCCGCCGCAATGGCGAGCATCGCCGCCCGCACGCGGGGATCGTGCTCACCGAGGAGCTGCATCGACAACCGCCGCGTGAACTCCGCCTCCTCCGTGGACGATCCTTTCTTCGCCCGAGCCGCCTCGGTCGCCAGGTCCTCGATTCGCTGATCGGCCGTGGCCCCGTACTTCTCGCGCTCGGCGGCGACCTTGGCGGGATCGAGCCGAGCCCGCCAGTTGGCGCAACCGACCGCCGCGAAGGCGAGGGCCAGGAGGGCCGAGGTTCGGATTGCGACGGGCGGGGTCATCCGGCACGATGCTCCACGAGGATCCGCGGGCCCCGGACGGGGCGCAGGGTCGCGAACGGTAGCGGGAGTTCCGCCGCATGACCATGCCAGTCGCCCCGCCGCCGACCCCGGCCGCACCTTCCCAGCCTGCCCAGGCGTCCGGCATCGACAGGCGAGGTCGAGCCGGGCAGAGGGCGCAGCGGGTGGCTTGGCTGGGCAGGACGTGGATCGCAACCGCGGCGGCGGGCCTTGCCGCGGCAGGCCCCGTGCCCGCGGCAGAGGTGGGCCCGCTCGGCGGGGAACGGGTCGAGATTCGTTCGCCCGACGACCGCGTCATCAGGGGCGAGATCGTCGTGGAGGCCACCGATGGCGGTCTGCTCATCGAGCTCGACGACGGCCGCTACGAACTCTTCCAGCCCGATCAGATCGCCCGCCGTGAGACGGCACCGGCCGTCGATCCCGAGCCGCCCGACCAGCTCGGCCGGCGGATCCTCGCCCAGTTGCCGCCCGGTTTCGAAGTGCTCGCCACGAAGCACTACGTCATCTGCTACGCCACGTCCCGCGACTACGCGCGGTGGTGCGGGTCGGTGTTCGAGCGGCTCCACGACGCGTTCGGCAACTATTGGAGGCGGGCGGGGCTCGAGGTCGCGGATCCGCGCCGGCCGCTGGTGGTGGTGATCTTCGCCGACCGCCCGGCCTACGAGGCGCACGCCGCGGCGGCGCTCGGCGGGGCCGCCGGTCGCGTGGCCGGCTACTACGACATGCTGACGAACCGCGTCACCACCTACGACCTGACCGGCAGCGACGCGCTGGCGAGCGCCGGCGGCGGAGGGGCGGGCGGCACGGGCCTCGCCGTGCTCGGGAGCCCGGCGGCGGCCGGCCTCGTGGCGACGCTCGTGCACGAGGCGACGCATCAGCTGGCCTTCAACGGCGGGCTCCACCGGCGGCTCGCCCCCGTGCCGCTGTGGGTGAGCGAGGGCCTCGCGACCTACTTCGAGGCTCCCGATCTCCGGCATGCGCGGGGCTGGAACGGGATCGGCGAGGTCAACGCCCCCCGGCTCGAGCGGTTTCTGCAGAGCCACCGCCCCGGCACGCTCGAGTCGCTGGTCCGGGACGACGAGCCGCTGCGGCTGCCTGAGACCGCCCTGGATGGCTATGCGGCCGCGTGGGCGGTGACCCATCACCTGCTGGAGACCCGACGGGACGCCTACGTCGCCTACCTGCGGTTGCTGGCTGCCAAACGCCCCCTCGCCGACGACTCGCCCGCGTCCCGGGAGCAGGAGTTTCGCGTGGCCTTCGGCGACCCGGCTGAGGTCGAGCGGCAGGCCTTCAAGGCGGCGACCCGGCTGGCGAGCCAGCGGCAGCGGTGATGGCCGCACGATCCCTATAATCGTCAGGGCGGTGGACGGGTGCGGCCCGGGCCGTCGATAGTTGCCCGGAGCGGGCGGTCGCGATCCCCGCGGCCCCGTCTGCCGGCTGCTCCAAACCAGGCCCGACGGCCTCGAGAGGTCTTCCCCGATGGCTGTGAACCGCACCACGCAGGCGGCGCTCACGATCGCGCTCAGCGTGTTCGTGATGCTGACCTTCGCGCTCGGCGTGACCACCTACCTGTTCTTCA
>JBJTAA010000455.1:0-4577 GCA_046090525.1 Planctomycetota bacterium | reverse complement strand
CCCAGGCGGCCGGCGCGATCACGTTCGCCAGCACGCTCGACGGTGCGTTCAGCGCCACGGTGAACACCCAGGGCATCACGACCTTCGGCGGCGCCGTGGGCGGCCAGGCGGCGCTCACGAGCCTGGTGACCGACGCGGGTGGCACGACGCGGATCAACGGCGGGTCGGTCACGACGACCGGCAGCCAGACCTACAACGACGCGGCCACGCTGGGTGCCAACACGACGCTCTCGGGTAGCGCGATCACGTTCGCGACCACACTCGACGGTGCGTTCGCCCTGGCGGCGAACTCCCAGGGCACGACGACCTTCGGCGGCGTGGTCGGCGGCACGACGCCGCTGGTGAGCCTCGCCACGGACGCCGGCGGCACCACGGCCCTCAACGGCGGCGACGTGACAACGACCGGAGCCGCCGGCCAGTCCTACGGGGACGCCGTCGTCCTGGGCACGACCGCGCGGCTGCACGCCGGTTCGGGGGCGATCAGCTTTGCGGGCACGGTCGATGGGGCGGCCAGGCTCGTCGCCAACACCTCCGGCACCACCACCTTCGGCGGTGCGGTCGGCTCCACGACGCCGCTCCTGAGCCTCGCGACCGACGCGGGCGGCGCGACCGTGATCAACGGCGGCAGTGTCACGACGACCGGCAACGCCGGGCAGGTGTATGGCGACGCGGTGGTGCTGGGCGCCAATACGACGTTGGCGGCCGGCACGCGGGCGATCACGTTCGCGAGCACGCTTGACGGCGGCTTCGCCGCGACGCTGCGCACGAGCGGCTTGACGACGTTCGGCGGCGCGGTGGGTGGAACGACGGCCCTGGCGAACCTGTACGTGAACGCGGGCGGCACGACCGCCATCAACGGCGGCTCGGTGACGACGACGGGCAACCAGACCTACGGCGACGCGGTCACGCTGGGCGCCGACACCACACTTACGGGCGTGGACGTCCGGTTCGCGAGCACGGTCGATGGCGGCAGTGCCCTGGTGGTCAACGCCTCCGGGGCGACCAGCTTCGACGCGGCCGTCGGGGCCACGACGCCGCTGGCGAGCATCACGACGGATGCCGCCGGCACGACGTCGATCGGCGGGGGCTCGGTCCGCACGACCGGCTCGCAGACCTGGCTCGACAACGTCGTGCTCACGGCCGACACGGCCTTCACGTCGACCGGCGGCTCGATCAACGCCGGCCCGGCGAACACCTTCCAGGCCCCGGGCCGCGACGTCTCCTTCACCGCGGCCACCGGCATCGGCTCCGCCGCGGCTCCGATCCGGATCGCCGCCGCGGAGGTCACGGCCCTGGTCACCGGCAGTGGCGACATCCACATCGTGGGCATCGGCGACCTCGTGATCGGCTCGGGCGGCCTCGGAACCGTGGGGTCGATCGCGATCGACGCCTCCGGCCAGATCCGCGTGCCCGACGGCGGCTGGATCGCCGCCGGCGGCGGCGTGACGGCCGGCAGGCCGGTCCGGTGGTCGGTGCTCGGCACCGCCGACGCCGGCCCCGGCTCGCTGCGGCAGGTGATCTCCAACGCCAACGTCTCGGGCGTCGAGGGCGTGGTCGTCTTCACGGGTGCGAGCAACGTCTTCCGGCTCGGCTCCGACCTGCCGGCGATCAGCACCCGGCTCACGGTCGACGGCACCGGCGCCGGCGTGGTGCTCGACGGCGGCCGGACCGCGACCGATGGCCTGTCCTTCTGGGGTTCGGGCTCCGCGGGCAGCACCCTGCGGGCCGTGACGCTCCGCAACTTCAATGGCGCGGGCGTCGTGCTCGACGCCTCGGCGGGCACGCTCGTGCAGGGCGTCGTGGTGCAGGCCAGCGGCACGGGCCTGCGGGCCGCGGGCAACCTCGCGGGGGCGTCGCTCGTGGGGAGCACGTTCACGGGCAACAGGGGCTACGGGATCGCGCTCCTCGGGGCCGCCGGCCTCCTGGTGGACGGCAACTCCGTCACGAGCATCAACACGGCCACGTCGATGGGCCTCTACGCCACCGGCGAGTCGGCCGGCACGCGGGTGGTGAGCAACGTCTTCCGCGGCGGCCTCCGGGGTGCCCTGCTCGACGGGGCCAAGCGGCTGGTGTTCGGCGAGATCGGTCGTGGCAACCGGCTGATCGGGGCCGCGTCGGTGCCGGGCAGCGAGTTCGCCGGCACCGGCATCCGGGCGCAGGGCGACCTCGCCGGCACGACGGTCCGGTCGAACGTGTTCACCGGCAACAACTACGGCATGGCGTTCGTCAACGCTCAGGGCCTCACGTTCGGCGGTGCCACGCTGGCCGAGGCCAACCGCATCAACACCAGCCGGATCACGGGCGTGCTCGTGGTCGGCGACAACACGGGCAGTCAGCAGCTCCGCACGGTGTTCGGCACCGGCGTGAACAGGAATCGGGTCAACATCACCAGGGCGAGAGGATCGAGGGGCGCATGAGCAGGTTCACGGGACTGTTTTCACGGCGGGTGGTGGGGGGCCAGCGGCCGGTGCGGCGGCGGGCCCGGGCCGGCGTCGTGGCCGGCGAGCGGCTCGAGCCGAGGGCCCTGCTCACGGTCAGCGTGCCGCCGAGCATCACGAGCGACACGGTCGAGATCGACGACAACGTCGTGGTCGCCAATCCGGGTGGCAGCATCACGGCCACGGGCGGCCCGAGCACGGGCGGCCACGTCCAGATCTTCGGCAACAGCAAGGGTCGGATCGACGGCACGCCGGGGCAGTCGGACGAAGACCTCGCGATCGTCGCCGACACCTTCATCACGGTGACGGGCGGGATCGGCGGCATCCAGCGGCTCGACGACCTGACGCTCACGAGCGTCACGGCCCAGCCGATCAACCTGCAGCAGGTCGTGTCGCTCACGGGCGACCTCCGGGTCACGAAGGCGGGCGCCTTCACGGTCGGCTCGAACGTCACGATCGACGGCGACCTCGTGATCGACGAGGCCGCGATGGTCACGTTCTCGGGCAACGTGACAGTCGGCGGCGACCTCACGATCACCAACGCCACGGGCGTCACCTTCGCCGGCACGCTCACGGTGGGCGGCGCGCTCACGATCACGAACTCGACCGGCAACGCGCGATTCATGAGCGACGTCTCGGTGGGGTCGGCGGCGATCACGAGCACCACGCTCGTGCAGGTGATGGCCGACTTCACGACGACCGGCGCGGATGGCGATGGTGACGTCACCTTCACGACCGACCAGATCAACTTCACGACCGCGAGCCTTGCGGCCGCCACGTCGAACCCGACGGCCACGCTCGTCATCAAGCCGCGGACGGTGTCGCGGGCCCTCACGATCGCCTCCCCGCCGGGCATTCCGGCCGGCGTCAACATCACCGACGCCGACATCGCGGCGATTCAGCCGGGCTGGAAGCGGGTGGTGTTCGGCGACGAGGCGGCGGGCACGGGCGCGGTGCGGATCGGCTCGATCGGCTCGCAATACGGCGGCTTCTCGCAGATCCTCAACACGACCACGATCGTGGGCGGCACCGTCCAGGTCGTGCAGCCGGTCGATGTCACGCCGCTTGCCATCTATCTCGAGCTCATCGCCCTGGGCACGGGCGCTCCGGGCAGCGGAGCGGTGACGATCGATGCCCCGATCAACCAGACCGCGGAGGAGCGGAGCGTCTGGGTTCGTCTCGAGTCGGCCGGCAGCATCGTGATCAACGCCCCCATCTGGGCCGACCAGATCGTGTCGCTGACGACGACCGCCGGCGGCACGATCGCCCAGGGGGGCACGGCCGCAGCGATCACGGCGCCGGCCCTGGCCGTCGCTGCGGACGGGGCGGTCACGCTCGCCGATTCCGGCAATGCAGTCGCGAGCGTCGCGATCGAGACCACCAATGACTCGCTCGTGCTGCGCAATGACTCGGGCTACGTCATCTCTCCGATCACGACGGTCGACGACGGACGTGATTCCCGGCCCACCGCCACCGTGACCGGCATCGACGTGGGCACGGGCACGGTCCGCCTGGTGACGGTCTCGGGCGGCACGCCCTCGCTCGTCGATCAGAGCCGGGCGATCCTCGCCGCTGGCGTGGGCCTGGAGGGGGCCGGCACCAACTGGAACCTGGCGCTGGTGGGCAACGACATCGGGACGCTCGCCGGCAATACCGGTTCGATCGTGTTCCGCGACATCGACGACCTGACGATCGGCACGGTGGCCGCGGTCACGCCGCGGAGCGAACTCTCCGGCATCACCGTCGAACGCACGCTGCGGGTGACGGCAGGAACGACGCTCGCGATCACGGCGGCGGGCGACATCATCTCGGCGGCCTCGTCCGGAACGGCGGTCAACCTGGAGGCGCCGTCGGGCATCTCCACCGCGGGCGACGTGATCACGGCCGGCGGCAACGTCGACTTCGACCACGCCACCACGCTGACCGGCGACGTCGTCCTCGACCTCGAGGACGGCCCCAATCGGGGCCTCGTGACCTTCGCCGACGCCGTGGACGGCACGGCCTCGGGCGAGGAGTCGCTGACGGTCGGCGGCGACCTCGACGCGTCGGCGTCGATCGGCTCGGCCGTGGCGCTCGAGAGCCTGTCGGTGACGGGCGACTCGACCCTCGCCGGCGGCATCACCCTGCGGACGACCGGCA
>JBJTAA010000454.1:0-3675 GCA_046090525.1 Planctomycetota bacterium | reverse complement strand
GCCGACGCGGTAGCGTCCGACGGTGACCACACGGCAGGGCAGGCGGTGCCTCGCCGGGACGACTGCGCGGGAGCAGGGCACGCCGCGATGCGGATTTCGCCGCGGAAATTCCCGAATCACGAACCGGACATAAGAGACATTATCGGACGTTGGGCAGCGGGCTGAATCGGGCCGCCGCGCGTCCGCGTCGTCAGGCGGGCGCCGCCTCGAGGAACACGCCCATGTGGCGAAACTTGTCGTACCGGGCGGCCACGAGGCTGTCGGCGGGCAGGCTGACCAGTTCGCGGAGATTCCGCAGCAGATAGGTCTTGATCCTCGTCGCCATCTGCCGGGGGTGCCGGTGGGCGCCGCCGGCCGGTTCCTCGATCACGGCATCGACCACGCCGAACTCCGCGAGGTCGCGCGACCGGAATCGCAGCGCGCGGGCCGCGTCGGCCTTGTACTCCACGCTCTTCCAGAGGATGCCCGCGCAGCCCTCGGGGCTGATCACGCTGTAGTAGGCGTGCTCGAGCATCGCCACGCGGTCGCCCACGCCGATGCCGAGCGCCCCGCCCGACCCCCCTTCCCCGATCACGACGCACACGATCGGCACCGGCAGCGAGGCCATGAGGAACATGCTCTCCGCGATCACCTGCGCCTGCCCCCGCTCCTCGGCCCCCACGCCCGGATAGGCTCCCGGCGTGTCGATCAGGCAGATCACCGGCAGGCCGTACTTGGCCGCCAGCCGCATCTTGCCCATCGCCTTGCGGTAGCCCTCCGGATGGGCGCAGCCGAAGTGGCAGGCCTGCCGCTCGGCGAGCGTCTTGCCCTTCTGGTGGCCGATCACCATCACCTTGTGCTGGTCGAGCTTGGCGAATCCGGTGAGCATGGCCCGGTCGTCGCCATAGGCCCGGTCGCCGTGGAGTTCCACGAACTCCTCGAACACGAGCCCGAGGTAGTCGCTCGTCTTGGGACGGTCGGGGTGCCGCGAGACCTCCACGGTCTGCCAGGGATCGAGGTTGCCGAAGATCTGCCGCTGCACCTCGACGAGCTCGCGGCGGAGCCGCCGCAGCTCCTCCTGCTGCTGGCCCCCCAGCGGCGCGGCCTCGAGCGCCGCGATCCGGTCTTCCAGTTCGTAGATCGGCTTTTCCAGCGGGAGTCGATGCAGGCCGGCGGCCATGCGGTGCTTCCTCGGGGGCATCGTTGGAGCGGGTAGTTTCCCGGCTGTACGGGGCCTGCGTCAACGGGAATCACCGTGGAGCAGGTTTGCAACCTGCCGGGGCCGACCCCGGGCCGGCCACGGCCCGGGATGCCCTCACGCGCCCGCCGCCGCCTTCTCCACGAGGCAGATCGCCCGCAACTGGCCGAGCACCTCCTGCATCGACTTCGGCCGCTCGGCCGGCTGCTTGGCCAGCAGGTGGCGAATCAACTTCGCGGCGGCCGCGGTCGCGTTGGGGTTGAACTTGTCGACGGCCGGGATGGCCGCCGAGACGTGCTTGTTGAGCAGGTCGTTGGTGTCGGTGCCGGTGTAAGGCGGCCGGCCGGTGAGCAGTTCGAAGAGCACGCAGCCGTAGGAGTAGATGTCGCTGCGGGCGTCGAGCGCCTGGCCGCGGATCTGCTCGGGCGACATGTAGCTCGGCGATCCCTGGGGCGGCGTCTTGCCGCCGAGCAGCTTGCCGAGGAAGCCCGTCGCCTTGGTCGCGATCGCGAAGTCGATCAGCTTCACCTTGCCGTCGTCGTCGGCCAGCACGTTCTCGGGCTTGACGTCGCGGTGCACCCAGCCGCGGGCGTGGACGTGATCGAGCGCCAGGGCGAGCTCGGTGACCAGCCGCTGGAGCCGTGGTGCCAGCTGCTCGACGCCGGCCTGGATCCGCTTCTTGAGATTGGGGTGCGGGAAGTACTCCATCACCAGGTGCGGCAGCCCCCCTTCGTCGCTCAGCCGGTCGATGCGGATGCAGGTCGGATGGTCGAGCGACTTGGCGACCTTCAGCTCGTGCTCGAAGTAGGCCCGCTGGGCGGGATCGGCCGCCACGGCGGGCAGGAGCACCTTCACGGCCACGCGGTCGCCCGCCTTGGTGGCCGCCTCCCAGATCTGGCAGTGCTTGCCGACGCCCACCTGCTGGACGAGCTTCAGCGGGCCGAGTCGTTCGGGGAGTTTGGGCATGGCGGCGGACCGACGGGATCGGAGGCGAGTTGGATCGACACCAGCGTGAGCCCCTCCGGCGGCGCCGTCGGGCCCGCGGCCGGACGGCTGCGGGCGGCGAGCGCCTCGGCGAGCCACCGCGGCGTCCGCCGGCCGGCGCCCACCATCACGAGCGACCCGGTGATGATCCGGACCATGTTGTACAAAAAACCGTTGCCTTCGACCTCGACCCAGACCTCCGCCTCCGGGCGATCGTCCGCGAGGGCCGGGCGAAACACGGCCAGATTGTGGATCGTGCGAACCTTCGAGAGCCGCGTGGAGGGTGTCGTCTCGAAGCTCGTGAAGTCGTGCTCCCCCACGAGGGCCCCGGCGGCCTCCGCCATCGCAGCCACGTCGAGCCGGCCCCGCCAGCGCCACACGAGATGCCGGCAGAGCACCGGCTTCGCGGGGGCGTCGTGGATCCGGTAGCGATAGCGTTTGCGGACGGCCGCGGTGACGGGGTCGAAGCCCTGCGGGGCGAGGTCGGCAGTCGTGACCGTGATGTCCGGCGGCAGGTGGGCGTTGAGGGCCCGCTGCCAGACCTCGGGCTCCAGCGGGCTCGTCGTCACGAAGGCCGCCACCTGGTCGATGGCATGCACGCCGGCGTCGGTGCGGCTCGAGCCCTTGGGCACGACCACCTCCCCGGACACGCGGCGGATCGCCTCGCCGAGCGCCCCCTGCACCGTCGCCCGTCGCGGCTGCATCTGCCAGCCGGAGTAGCGGGTGCCCTCGTAGGCCAGCCTGAGCCTGATCGTGCGGGGAGCGGCGGTCACCCCCCTGCTCTCCCGGCGCCCGCCAGGAGCGCGGGATTCGCCGCCAGAAGTTCGGCGATCTGGACGGCATTCGTCGCCGCCCCCTTCCGCAGGTTGTCGCTCACGCACCACAGCGCGATCCCGGCCGGCACGGAGTCGTCCTCGCGGATCCGGCCCACGAAGACCTCGTCGCGGCCGCTGCAGGCGTTGGGCATCGGGTATCGCTTGGCGGCCAGGTCGTCTTCCACCAGCACGCCGGGGGCCGCCGCCAGGAGCCGGCGGGCCTCCTCGGCCGACAACTTTCGCTCCGTCTCGATCACGAGCGACTCGCTGTGGCCGTTGGCCACCGGCACGCGGACGCAGGTCACGCAGACGCCGATCGACTCGTCACCCATGATCTTCCGCGTCTCGTGGACCATCTTGAGCTCCTCGCTCGTAGAGCCCTTCTCCTTGGGAGAGCCGATCTGCGGGATCAGGTTGGCGGCGATCGCGTGCGGGAACACCTGCTTCGCCTCGGGCTGCCCGCCGAGCCAGGCATGCGTGCCCTGTCGCAGTTCCTCGGTGGCCGCCAGGCCGGCCCCGCTCACCGCTTGGTAGGTGCTCACCACCACCCGCCGCACGCGGGCGGCGTCGTGCAGCGGCTTCATCACCATCACCATCTGCGTGGTCGAGCAGTTGGGGCTGGCGATGATTCCCTTGTGCCGGAGGATCGCCTCGGGGTTGACCTCCGGGATCACCAGCGGGACGTCGGGGTCCATGCGG
>JBJTAA010000453.1:0-4072 GCA_046090525.1 Planctomycetota bacterium | reverse complement strand
GCGGGAACTGATGTCGTCCACCCGGACCACCGTCACGATCTTCTCGAGTTGGCGGCGCACCTGGTCGAGCACGCGGTTGTCGCCCCGCAGCACGAACGTCATCCGGGAAAAGCCGGGGTCCTCCGTCTCCCCTACCGCCAGACTGTCGATGTTGTAGCCGCGGGAGGCGAGCATCCCCGACACGTGGGCGAGCACGCCGGGAACGTTTTGGACCGTGGCGGAGAGGACGTGCCGCATGGCAGGCGAACCCGGGACTGGGGAAAAGGGCCGATTCCCTGGCAAATCACCGGAAATTCCGGCGGGCCGGAGTGTAGTTCGGGCTTTCCCGGCGATTCAAGCCTCGGCCGGTTTTCGACGGCGCCCGCCCGGGCCGCCGCCTGCGCCGATTGACATTCCCCCTGAAAAGCCGATAGTTTGCGGAGCTCCCCGGGACCGGCCGCCGGCCGCCCGTGGGCCCCAAATCCCTTCACCCCGCAGACGAAAAGAGTCAACGAGCGTGTCGAACGTCCTGGCCCAGGAACTGATCGAAGCAGGCGTGCACTTCGGCCACCGCGCGAGCCGGTGGAACCCGAAGATGAAGCCCTACATCCACGGCCGCAAGAACCTGATCCACATCATCGACGTCCGCGAGACGATCCGCGGCCTCTTGCGGGCCCGCAAGTATCTCAAGCAGGTGGCCACCACCGACTCGCTCGTGCTGTTCGTGGGCACGAAGCGACAGGGGGCCGAGGCCGTGGCCCGTGAGGCCGGCCGCTGCGGCATGCCGTACGTCAGCGACCGCTGGCTCGGCGGCACGCTCACCAACTTCCGCACCATCCGCAACCGGCTCGCGCGGCTCGAGGAGCTCGAGACGCTGATCCCCAGCGACGCCTTCGCCACCTACTCCAAGAAGATGCAGTCGTCGCTGCGGCGCGAGCATCGCAAGATGCTGCGGAACCTCGGCGGCATCCGCACGCTGTCCCGGCTGCCGGAGTGCCTCGTCGTGTTCGATCCCAAGAAGGAGAAGAACGCGATCAACGAGGCCCGCAAGATGGGAATCACGACCATCGCCCTGATCGACACCGACTGCGACCCGGATCTCGTCGACCTGCCGATCCCCGGCAACGACGACTCGATCCGGGCGATCGAGCTGGTGGCCGCACGGCTGGCCGACGCGATCCTCGAGGGCAAGGCCGAGTCGACCACGGCGTCGCAGGTGGCCGCCGAGGGTGCCACGGGCGGCGAGGGTGAGGCGAAGCCGAAGCCCCGCGCCCGGCCGATGGTCGCCAAGCGGTCGGTGCCGAAGCCCACGGCCTGACCGCGGCTTCCGGTCCGCTGCCAGCAGCCCCGGCGGCCCGTGTCAGGGCTCGCCGCCCTCTTCGTTCAAGCGCTCGAACAAGCGAACCACAGGAGAATCCTCATGGCCGAGATCACCGCCGCCGCCGTCATGGCCCTCAGGGAGAGAACCGGCCTGCCGATGATGGAGTGCAAGAAGGCGCTCCAGGAGTGCGGCGGCAACACCGAGCAGGCCGTGGAGTGGCTGCGGAAGCAGGGCATCAAGACCCAGTCGATGCGGGCCGACCGCGAGACCTCCTGCGGCCGCCTGGCGGTCTTCACCGACCCTGCCAAGGGCGTCGGCGCGATCATCGAGCTGAAGTGCGAGAGCCCGCCGGTGGCCGGCAGCCCCGACTTCAAGGCCTTCTGCGAGGACATCGCCAAGACGCTGGCCCTGGGCCCCGGCGCCGCGACCCCCGCCGACCTGCTCACGCACAAGAGCCAGGCGCACCCCGACAAGACCCTGGGCGAACTCAAGGACGACCTCTTCAACCGGATGCGGGAGGTGTTCGAGCTGTCCCGCATCGCGCGGATCGACGCCCCCTGCGGCGGCTACGCCCACCACGACGGCACCAAGGCGGCCCTCGTCCAGATCTCCGGGAACACCGCGACCCCCGCGGCGGCCGAAGCCGCCAAGGACATCGCGATGCACGTGGTGGCCATGGCGCCCAAGGCGGTGCGCAAGGAAGAACTCGACCAGTCGATCGTGGAGAAGGAGCGGGAGATCCTCTCGGAGGCGGCCCGCAAGGAGGGCAAGCCCGAGAACATCATCGCCAAGATGATCGAGGGTCGGCTGCGGAACTTCTTCGCCACCTGCGTGCTGCTCGAGCAGCCCTTCGTGAAGGACGAGAAGCAGACCGTGGGCAAGCTGGCGAAGGATGCCGGCATCGACGTGGTCACGGTCCAAAACTGGCGGCTGGGCGGCTGATGTCCGCCACGCCCTACCGCCGTGTCCTGCTCAAGCTCTCCGGCGAGAGCTTCGCCCGGGCCGGTGAGCGGGGCATCTCGATGGACGAGGTGGTGCACATCGCCCGCCAGACGGTGCAGGCGACCGCCCGGGGCGTCGAGCTGGCCGTGGTGATCGGCGGCGGCAACATCCTCCGCGGCGGATCGTTCACCGCGGGCAACACCGCCATCCAGGAGGCGACGGCCCACTACATGGGCATGCTGGCCACGGTGATCAACGGGCTCGCGCTCCAGGACGCGCTCGAGAGCCTGGGGGCGCAGACGCGGCTGATGACGGCCATCCGGATGGACGGCGTGGCCGAGCCCTACATCCGCCGCCGCGCCCGCCGGCACCTGGAGAAGGGGCGGATCGTGATCCTCGCCGCGGGCACGGGCAGCCCGTATGTGACCACCGACACGGCGGCCGCCCAGCGGGCCCTCGAGCTGGGCGCCGACATCCTGATGAAGGCGACGAGGGTGGACGGCGTCTACTCCGACGACCCCGAGAAGAATCCCCACGCGATGCTGTTCGCGGATCTCACCTACCAGCAGGTCCGCGAGCAGAACCTCCGCGTGATGGACGCCACGGCCATCTCGCAGTGCATGGAGCACGGGATGCCGATCCTCGTCTTCAACTACCGCCGCGAGGGCAACATCGAGCGGGCCGTGGCCGGCGAGCGGATCGGCACCCTGATCGGCCGCCGCTGACGTCACGGCCGCCGGCCGCACCTCCGGGCGGCCGTGGTCGGGCAGGTTCCGAGGGCACGGACGGCACCCGGCGTGGCGGCGGGCATCTTGCCCGCCGAACACGGGACGGCATGGTGCGCGTCTTCCGCGGGCTGGAAGCCCGCGGCTACTTCTTGCCGGCCCGCGATCCATTCAGCGCACCAGCGGACTGCGAGGGGTTGCCCGTGCCAATCGAGCCGGCCTTGTCAGCGAGCGCAGGCAGGATGCCGAAGCGAAGCTGGGGTGGAGCGAGCGAATCCCAGGGTGGGCGCAGCGAGCGTCCGGCGAGAGGGCACGGGCAACCAGCTTCACGGCTGCAGGGGCATCCCTGCCCCCTGCAGCCTTGGCGGCCCGCGGGCCTCCGGCCCCGGCCGCCGGCCGCACCTCCGGGCGGCCGTGGTCGGGCAGGTTCCGAGGGCACGAACCTCACCCACCGCCCACCCGTAGCGGCGGGCATCTTGCCCGCCGAACACGGGACGGCATGGTGCGCGTCTTCCGCGGGCTGGAAGCCCGCGGCTACTCCTTGCCAGCCCGCGATCCATTCAGCGCACCAGCGGACTGCGAGGGGTTGCCCGTGCCAATCGAGCCGGCCTTGTCAGCGAGCGCAGGCAGGATGCCGAAGCGAAGCTGGCATGGAGCGAGCGAAGCCCAGGATGGGCGCAGCGAGCGTCCGGCGAGATGGCACGGGCAACCAGCTTCACGGCTGCAGGGGCATCCCTGC
The DNA here is from genome assembly GCA_046090525.1 of Planctomycetota bacterium. Taxonomy (GTDB): domain Bacteria; phylum Planctomycetota; class Planctomycetia; order Pirellulales; family UBA1268; genus QWPN01. The sequence continues at coordinate 366 of JBJTAA010000453.1, read as the reverse complement.
CCCCTGCAGCCTGGGCGGCCCGCGGGCCTCCGGCCCCGGCCGCCGGCCGCACCTCCTGGCGGCCGTGGTCGGGCGCAGCGGGGCACACGGCGCAGCCCCCACGTGGCAACGGGATTCCATCCCGCTGAAGACGTGTCGTGCCGGAGGACGGATTCCACGGGTCAAGAGACCCGTGGCCACTTTCTCTCGGCATCTCGATCACGCCAGTCCGCTGCATCGGGCGCAGCAGAGGACGGCGAGGGGTTGCCCGTGCCAATCGAGCCGGCCTTGTCAGCGAGCGCAGGCAGGATGCCGAAGCGAAGCTGGCATGGAGCGAGCGAAGCCCAGGATGGGCGCAGCGAGCGTCCGGCGAGATGGCACGGGCAA
>JBJTAA010000452.1:0-4150 GCA_046090525.1 Planctomycetota bacterium | reverse complement strand
AGCACGTAGGGGAGCGTGGCGTTGCAGAGGGCGTAGGTGCTCGTCCGGCCCACGGCGCCCGGCATGTTCGTGACGCAGTAGTGCACCACGTCGTCGACGATGTAGGTCGGCTCGGCGTGGGTGGTGGGGCGGCTGGTGGCGATGCAGCCCCCCTGGTCGATCGCCACGTCGATGATCACCGCCCCCGGCTTCATGAGTGCCAGGTCCTCGCGGGTCACGAGATGCGGGGCCCGGGCCCCTGGGATCAAGACGCTGCCGATCACGAGGTCGGCCCAGCCGAGCCGCTCCCGGATGGCGTGCCGATCGGAATAGAGGCAGTCGATGTTCGGGGGCGTGACGTCGTCCAAGTAGCGGAGCCGCTCCAGGTTCGTGTCCAAAAGCGCGATGTTGGCCCCGAAGCCGGCCGCCACCTTGGCGGCATTGGCGCCCACCGTGCCGGCACCGAGCACCAGCACGTTGGCGGGGGCCACGCCCGGCACGCCGCCCAAGAGGATGCCGCGGCCCATCTGCGGCTTCTCCAGATACTTGGCCCCCTCCTGGATGCTCATCCGGCCGGCGACCTCGCTCATCGGGATCAGGAGCGGCAGGCGGCCGGCGGCGTCGCGGAGCGTCTCGTAGGCCACGGCGGTGGCCCCGGTCGCGAGGAATCCCTCGGTCAGTTCCCGCGAGGCGGCGAAGTGAAAGTAGGTGAAGACGGCCTGGCCGCGGCGGATCAGGCCGAGTTCCGCCGGCTGCGGCTCCTTGACCTTCACGACGAGTTCGGCGCGGCCGAAGACCTCGGCCGCGGCCGGCACGAGTTCGGCACCGCAGGCGGCGTAGGCGGCGTCGGGCAGGCCGGAGCCGAGCCCGGCCCCCTGCTCCACGACGACCTGGTGCCCCGCCCGCACGAGTTCCTCGACCCCGACGGGCAGGAGGCCGACGCGGTATTCGTCCCGCTTGGTCTCCCGCGGCACGCCGACGATCATGACTGGCCGATCTTGGTGACGTCCACGGCCTTGAAGGTGGCGGGCGTCGGCAGTTGGTAGCGGCCCTCGGCATCGGGCACGGCCGGCGGGATCGCCTCCCAGGAGAGGTTCTCCGGCATCAGCCGGTAGTCCAGGGCCAGCGCCTTGTCGTAGTCCCACTGCTTGCCGGAATAGGTCGCCAGCCGGCCGAGCACCGTCGCGAAGCTCGCCATCACGCCGGAATAGGCGTCGTTGAGCGGCTTGTCGTTGCGGATGGCGTCGTGGAGCTCGTCATGCTCCACCTGGTAGGGGTTGGGGTTGGGGCCATCGAACTTCCACAGCACCTTCCCGTCGTAGTCGGTGATCTCGCCGATTCGCACGTGGCCCTTCGTTCCCTGGAACTCCTCGTTCACGCGTCCCTCGCCGCCGGAGATCTGCTTGCAATGGCTCGAAATGCGGACGCCCTTGGGGTAGCCGAAGTTGACGGCGTGATGGTCGTAGATCTCGCTGTTCACCGAGCGATCGAGGCGGCCCCCGACGCCGTAAGCGCTTTCCGGATGGTAGCCATGCGGGGCGTCGCCCCCGAGCACCCAGTTCGCGACGTCGAGTTGGTGCACGTGCTGCTCGCAGATGTGATCGCCCGAGAGCCAGGCGAAGTGGTACCAGTTGTTCACCTGGAACTGCATCTCGTTCTGGTCCGGCTGACGGTCGCGGTACCAGATGCCCCCCGTGTTCCAGTAGATCTGGCCGCCGATGATGTCGCCGGCGAGCCCCTCGCGGATGCGGGCAATCGTCTCGCGATACTTGTTCTCGTAGCGGCGCTGCAGGCCCACGACCACCTTCCGCTTCTTCTCGTCGGCGAGCTTGGCCGCCTCGAGCACGAGCCGGGCGCCGAACGAGTCGACGCACACGGGCTTTTCCATGAAGACGTGCTTGCCCGCCTTGATCGCCGCGTCGAAGTGGAAGGGGCGGAAGCCCGGCGGCGTGGCCAGGATCACGAGGTCGACGTCGGGCAGGTCGATCAGCTTCTGGGCGGCGTCGAGGCCGATGAACCGCCGGTCCTCGGGGCAGTCGACCTTGTCCTGCATGGCCTCGACGGCCTTGAGCGCCCCATCGACCCGGCTTTGGAAGGCGTCGGCGATCGCCGTGAGTTTGACGTTGGAGCCGGGCACGGAGAGCGTCTGCTGCAGGGCGCCGGTGCCCCGACCGCCGGCTCCGATCAGCCCCACCTTGATCGTGTCACTCGACGGGTTCTCGGCGTGGACGCCACGGGCCGCGGCAAGGGCCGCGGTGCCGGCGGCAACGTACTGGAGCGCATCGCGGCGGGAGAGGTCTATGGAGAGAGAATGACGGCATGAGGGCATAGCGGTGCTCCAGCGGAAGGGTTGAGAGCGGCCCTGCTTCAAGGGCCTCCCATAATGCAATTCGCGAAGAGTATCGCATTTTTTGCGACGCTAGGAACACCTGCCAAAAAGCAGGCGGCCGGCTTACGCCGGCCGCCTGTCACAGATTCATCGGAACGATGCGTCAGTATTCGCCGATCGGCTCAGATGCGTTCCGCGTGTTGAGCCCCGAGTAGATATGCGGCGCAATATCCGCAGAGATAAACTCTGTGTGACCGTCAGCGAACAAATGACCAATAACTTTTCCGGCATGGTCACTCGAAGGCCCCCAATTGAGCGTGATGTTGACGCCGGGGGGTGTCAAGGTCAGGGTATAGGCCGGCGGAGGTAGCGTGGTCGTAGCGGTGGTGCTCATGAGCTGCAATAGCAAGTTCCTGGTTGGGTTTGCCCCAGTCGTGATTCCCCACTGACCGGTAGCGACTGCGCCGAGTGTGCCCGACGTGATTGTTGCCATATGAACAGTCTCGAAAGGCAAAATCCACCGGGCACCCGAGCCATCCTGTCCGGGATTCTGCCGGCTCTCCGAGACCATGACAGTCTTGCTCGTGCCATCACCGAAGTCCCTAAATCCCGTTCGGCCTCGGAAAGTCAGCCCACCCTCCGCACTCAAAGTTCCAGTTGTAATCGGCACGGCACTTCCCTGCCCGACACCCGCGTTCGCCCGGTAGTTGCTGATACCCCCACCGTCCGTAGGTACCGTGCCCGCGAAACTGGGGCAGAGGGCAAAGTTCAGTCGCGTCTGAGACGGCAGAGGCGGCGTCGCAATACCAAGGATGTTCCGGGGCGGAGTCTCCTGATTTTGTGTGGCGATCACCGCGTTCGCTGGCCAGCCCGGGGTGGTAGTTGAACCATCCCAAAACGGCCGAGAATTGGAACCCGTAATCTGTCGGAAAAGATTTCCTTCCTCGACGCTGCCGAGGACTTGTGCGAGCCAACTGTAGCCATTGGCGGCCGAGGCGGACGTCCCCGTCGTGCTGATCGCCGGAAAGAAGTTGTCGGCATTTCGCATGTTGGCGTCGGCGTACACGTGCAACGCTAGCCCGATCTGTTTCAGATTGTTGTTGCAACTGATACGCCGGGCAGCCTCGCGGGCGCTCTGCACGGCCGGCAGCAAGAGCCCGATGAGCACGGCGATGATCGCAATCACCACCAACAGTTCGACGAGGGTGAACCCTCGACGCTTCGTCGTTTGATGAAACAGAGACATGGAAATACCTCCGCCCTCGCGGGCACGTTGATGAAAAAATAAAGGAATCAAATCAACCAAGGAAAGAAACCCCGGGAACTTCCGCCGTCGGCCGATGGAGATGAGAATGTGCTCTCGAGCGAACGCTCCCCGATACCAAAATAATAGCCCGCGACGTCTCCACCCGTCAATGGGTGGGATTCCACCATGACCCCGACTCCGGTCGACCCTGCCGCTGCGCGAGACTTTGCGGCCGAGATCGTCTCCCGCCTGCGGGGGGAGGGCCATGAAACCTACTGGGCCGGCGGCTGCGTGCGGGATGAGCTTCTGGGCCGGACGCCCGCCGACTACGACGTCGCCACGGCGGCCACTCCCGAGATCGTGAGGGACGTGTTTGGCCGTAAGCGAACGCTCGCCATCGGGGCGGCCTTCGGCGTGATCACGGTGCTCGGGCCCAAGGGAGCCGGCCAGGTGGAGGTGGCCACCTTCCGCACCGACGCCGCCTACACCGACGGCCGCCATCCCGCCGGCGTGACGTTCTGCTCGGCCCGCGAAGATGCCCAGCGCCGCGACTTCACGATCAACGGCCTGTTTCTCGACCCGCTCACGGGCGAGGT
>JBJTAA010000451.1:0-8552 GCA_046090525.1 Planctomycetota bacterium | reverse complement strand
CTGCTCGACGGCCCGGTGCCGTTCACGCCGCGGCAGGTCGACGCGCTCAGGAGTCCGGTCACGCCCAGGAGTCCGGTCACTCCGTGACCGGATCACACAAGACGCCGCGCCGCCACTGACCCGGTTCCGGCGGAACCGGGCTCCCGGGTCACCAGACGACGGCCGCGGCGTCGAACACCGGCCCCTCGACGCAGGTGCGGCGGTAGTCCCAGCCGCCCGACGCATCGCGGATCGGGGCGACGCAGGTGAAGCAGATACCGATCCCGCAGGCCATCGGCGTTTCGAGCGATACGTCGCAGGGGAGGCCGCGGTCGGCCGTCCAGCGGGCGACGGCCGCCATCATCGCCTCGGGCCCGCAGGTCGCCACACGGGTGCCCGGACCCGCCACGAGGCTGCCGGCGGCCTGCAGGCTGTCGAGCAGGTCGACGACGGTGCCCCGCAGCCCGGCGCTGCCGTCGAGCGTGGCCAGATGGACATCGCAGCCGGCCTCGCGGAAGTCGTGCACATCGCCGAACAGGGCGGCCGTGCGGGCGCCCCAGCAGAAGGTGATCCGGCCCGCCTGGGGCGACGACCTGGCCGGCGACCCGTAGCGGACCCGGCCCGACCGCTCACGGGCGAGGGCCAGCAGCGCGGTCTGCCCGATCCCGCCGGCCACGAGCACGAGGTGCTCCGCGGCGGGCGGGTCGAACCCGTTGCCGAGCGGCCCCCAGACCGTCAGTTCCTCGCCGGCGGGAAGCCCCGCCAGGGCCGTCGTGAACCGGCCGTGCACGGCGTAGACAAAATCGACGTAGCGGGGCCGGCCGTCGGGGCCCGGAAAGACGTCGTAGACCGCCAGCGGCCGGGCGAGGAGCGGGTCGGTGCGACCGGGCAAGCGGAGCATGGCGAACTGGCCGGGCGTGGCCGCCGCGGCCAGACCGGGCGACTCGATCCTGATCCGCCAGGTGCGTTCCGCGATCGGCCGGTGGCCCACCACGGCGACCCGCTCATGGCGGGCCGAGTCGGCAGCGGGCGCACAGATCGAGGCTGTCACGGCGTGCCTCCGTCGGCAGGCTTCCGCGGGGCCCGCCAGTCCGACGCCTTGCCGGGCCTCCGCCGCCGACGCGGTCCGGCCGGGGGACGGGTCGCTTCGTGCCCGGCCCGGCCCCGTTGGCCCTGCGGCCGCCCCGCCCCGCGTGGGCCTGCCGATCGACCGCGCGGTCCCGGGGACCGGCCGCGGGGCGGCGCGGGCGGCCTGGAGCCCTCGGGGCCGACCGCCGCCAAGGCCTCGCGGCGCAGCGACTCGACCTCGCTCCAGGACAGTTGCCGCCACTGGCCCGGCAGCAGGTTGCCGAGCGAAAGGCCGCCGACGGCGACCCGCTTGAGCTGATGCACCTTGTGCCCGAGGCGGGCGAGCATCCGCCGGATCTCGCGGTTCTTGCCCTCGTCGAGCACCATCTCGAGCACCGCGCTCTGCTTGTGCTGGGAGCGGATCGAGACCCGCTTGGCATGCACCTCCCCTTCGGCGAGCCGCACGCCCCGACGCAGCTTGTCGAGCAGCTCAGGCGACGGGACGCCGGCCACCTGCACGAGATACTTCTTCTCCACGCCGTACCGCGGATGGGCCAGGAGGTTCGCGAGCTCGCCGTCGTTGGTGACGAGGATCAGGCCCTCGCTCATGCGGTCGAGCCGGCCGACGGCGAACAGCCGCCGCTCGCCCGGCACAAGATCGACCACCCGCGGCCGGCCGGCCGGATCGAAGTTGGTGGTCACGGCCCCCACCGGCTTATTGAGCAGATACACGACCCGCTTCGGGTCGGGCAGCCGCTCGCCGTCGACGCGGATCTCCTGTGACCGCGGATCAACCCGCACGCCGAGCTCGGTCACCACCTGGCGATCCACCTCGACGCGGCCCGACGTGATCAACTCCTCGCAGGCCCGCCGGCTGCCGAGCCCGGCGGCGGCGAGCACCTTCTTGAGCCGCTCCTTGCCGTCGTCGGCGGGGTGCCTGGCTGACGGGGCCTGGTCGCCCGCCTGAGGCCGTGGGCCAGGAGCAGGCCGGCGGCCGGCAGGTCCGCCCCGGGGAGTGGCTCCCGGCCTGCGGGGCGGACGGCCGGCGGGACGAGGACCGCCGGGCCGACGGGGGCCGGTCGGCCGCGGAGCATTGCGAGGAGGCATCGGAACCGTGGGCGGGCGGGAATGGGCGGAAGCGATCCGCCCGATCATACACGCTCCGCGCCGCGGCGACGCGACGCAGCGGCCAGCGCCCCGGCTATCGAACCGGCGACGACCACCACCTGGCCCGCCTCACCTCGGGCACGGGCTCGGCGTAGTCGCGCGGCCGGGTGCCGTCCATGATCCCGTACTGCCGGAACGCATAGGGGCCGATGTCGTTTTCCATGAACGGGTCGAACCGCACGGCCCGCCGCTGTTGGTTGCGAGCCGGGCCCGGCTCGAGCCACTCGGGCTTGCCGAGCGACGCACAGCCCGGGGCAAAAGACGCCGCCACCGCGATCGCGGCTGCGAGGCACCACGAGGGAATCGGCGCAGCGGTGGTCACGGCGGTGGCTCCAGGGCCGGGCAACTCGGGGGGCCGAGACTCTAGAAGACCGCCCGCGGCCGCCCAAGGTCGAAATCGACGCCTCAAAACGGCCGCCACGACGCGTCGCGGCACGCATCTTGCCCGCCAGGCCTGACCTCGATGTCGCCCGGATTCCGCGGGCTGGAAGCCCGCGGCTACGGTCCGTCAGCGACGCGCCCTACGGCACCCGCACGTGCAGCAGCTTCGCGTCGGCCGCGTCGATTTCCTGGCGGCCGGCGGCGGCAGGCAGGAGCACGCAGTCGCCCGCCTGCAGCGGCGGCAGGCTCCAGCGATCGGACAGCCGCGCCGTCCCCGCGACGACCGCGAGAAAATGGCAGCCGTCGTCCCCGCCGCAGCGCCAGGCCCCGGTGGGCCGCACCTCGTCGAGCCCGAAGAACTCGCAGGCCACGAGCCGGCGGGCGGCTGTGTCCGACGTCGCCACGGGCGCGACCGGCCCGACGGGCCCGAGCCGGGTGACCGCCTCCACGCCCGCCTCGACGTGCAGCGGCCGCGGCCGACCATCGGGGCCGGTGCGATTCCAGTCGAAGAGCCGATACGTTACGTCGCTCGACTGCTGGATCTCCGCCACGAGCAGGCCCGCCCCGATCGCGTGGACCGTGCCGGCCGGGATGAAGATGCAGTCGCCGGCCACGGGCGTGAACGAGTGGAGCACCTCCTCGCAGGTGCCGGCCCGAATGGCCGCGGCGAGCGCCGCCTGATCGACGCCCTCCCGCAGGCCGGCGTAGATCCGGCTCTCCGGCTCGGCCGCCACGACGTACCAGGCCTCGGTCTTGCCGCGGTCGGGCGGGTCGAGCCGCAGGGCCCGGGCGTCATCGGGATGCACCTGCACCGAGAGCACCCGATTGGCATCGAGGAACTTGAAGAGCAGGGGAAAGGCCGGCGGCGGCGGATGGCCGAAGAGTTCGGCGCCGTGCTCGCGCACGATCTCCCCCAGCGACCTGCCGGCGAGCGGCCCGGCCCGCACCACGCTCTGGTCGCCACCGCGGTCGACGAGTTCCCACGATTCGGCGTAGTCGTCGCCCGGGGGCAGCGGACGGCCGAAGGCCCCCGCGAACCGCCGGCCGCCCCAGATGTAGCGGCGGTAGATCGGCGTGAAGAGGAGCGGGGGCAGCATGGCGGGGCGGAACGGGCGACTGGATGTTCAGGCTCCAGCGTACCCTTCCAGGATCCTTCCGATCCAGAAGGCGCAGGCGGCGAACAGGAGCATCATCAGCATCTGCCCCAGCGAGATCGACTGATTGAGCTGGAGCAGAATCGCCACTGGCGGCACCGCGAGGCCGATCAGTTGGCCGAGGCGGCCGATCACTCGCATGTGCCCGCCCCGCACCGCCTCGGGCCCACCGCCTCCGACCGGCTGTCGAAGTGCGGCACCGCGCCGACGGCCGGCACGCTCCGCAGCCGGGAGAGCTTGGACGGAGTCAGCCCGCAGATCCGGATCAGCCCGCCGGCGTCACGGACCCGCGTGCCGATCTCGGCGATCGCGTCGCCGAGCGCCTCGTCCACCGTCTCGACGCGGTCGAGCTCCAGCACCACCCGCGACGCGCCGTGCTCCCGGATCGCTTCCCAGACCGAGTCGGCCAGGCGGCCGGCCCGCTGGTCGCCGACGTCGCCGACCTGCACGAACAGCCAATCGGGTCCGCGCTCGATCGCGAGGCCCGGCCCCCGTCCTCGCCCGTCACGCTCCGCCGTCGCCGCTCCGAATCTCGTCGCCATGGTTCGATTCCTCCGTGTGAAGCCGGGGCTGCTGGAATCCCTTCCACGCCTCGTATCCCGCCCGCCGAGCCCCGCCGCGAGCATGGTACGCCCCCTGCCCCCTTGGGGATCAAGCCGGATTTTCGGCGGCCGGTCGCCCGGGCGGCGAGCCGCGGTTTCGCCACGGTTTTTCCGGCGGGAGCGGCGGGCCGCCAGGCCGGGCGGAACGTGCTGGCGCGGGCCCGGGGCTTGCCGCTGCCCGCGGGGCGGCCATACTGCCCGCGTCGGTTTCCCCACTCGCTCTCCAGGAGGCAGTCGATGGCTCGTCACGGCGCGGTCACGTTCAAGGGCAATCCCCTCACGCTCGTCGGGGAGGAAGTGAAGGTCGGGGCACCGGCCCCCGATTTCGACCTCACGTTCTTCAAGGACGGCATGCAGCACGTCCGCAAGGCCGATCTCGTCGGCAAGCCCACGATCATCAGCGTCGTACCGTCGCTCGACACGCCCGTCTGCCAGGTCCAGACGAAGACCTTCAACCAGCGGCTCGCCGCCCTCGGCGACACGATCAACGCCCTGACCGTCAGCCTCGACCTCCCCTTCGCCATGAGCCGCTTCTGCGGCGCCGAGTCGATCACCGCCATGCGGACCGGCAGCGACTACATGAATCGTGACTTCGGCAAGGCCTGGGGCCTGCTGATCGACGAGCTCAAGATCCTGGCGCGGGCCGTGTTCGTCCTCGACCGGGAAGGCGTCGTGCGCTACGCCCAGGTGGTCAAGGAAGTGGCCGAGGAGCCGAACTACGACGCGGCCCTGGCGGCGCTCGAAAAACTCGCCTGATCGCGGGCGGGCTCGCTCCAGGAGTCCGGTCACACCGTGACCGGATCACGCAGGACCCCGCATCGGGCAACCCGGATTCGGGGCCGGCGGTGATCCTCTCCGCGCCTCCGGCGATCGCTACGACAGGCTCGGGGACAATGGTGCGCCTTCCGGTGGCCGCGTATCGCCTGCGGCTTGTGCGAGTCTCACCGACCGACCCCGCCGGAAGCATCTTGGCGTCCTGGCCGGACCTTAGGACTCAGGTCACGCCTCTGGAGTCCGGTCACGCCGTGACCGGGTCACGCGGGATGCAGGGTGCACGCGGAACCGGTTCCGGCGGAACCGGGCTCCTGGGGCGGAACCGGGCTCCTGGGACGCGTCAGCCTGCCAGCAGCTTCTCGATCGCCTGCCGGGCCGTGACGAGGGCCTCCGGGAGCTTGGCCGCCAGCTTGCCGCCCGCCTGGGCCATGTCCGGCCGGCCACCCCCCTTCCCGCCCACGATCGTCGCCACGTCGCGGATCCAGTTGCCGGCCGAGAGGCCGCGGGCCTCGAGCTCCTTGGAGATGCCGGCCACGAGCGTGACCTTGTCTCCCTCCACGCTCCCGAGCAACACGGCGATCGGGCTGGCCTTGCGGCGGAGCAGGTCGATGGCCTGCCGCATCGCGCCGGCGTCGCCCCCCCGCATGTCGGCCACCACCACGCGCGTCCCGGCGATGTCGGCCGCCTGGGCCAGGAGCTCGTCGGGCGACACGCCGGCGGCGGCCGCGGCGGGCTTGGCCTTCTTGAGTTCCTTGAGCTCCTTGACCACGGCGGCCAGCCGCTGCGGCACGTCGGCGACCGGCACCTTGAGCACGCCGGCGGCCTCGGAGAGCGTCCGTTCCGCCGCCCGCAGCCGCTCGAGAGCCCTGGCGCCGGTGACCGCCGTGATCCGCCGGGTGCCCGCCGACACGCTCTCCTCGGCCACGATCCGCACCAGGCCGATCTGCCCGGTGCTCCCGACGTGCGTGCCGCCGCAGAGCTCGCGGCTCACACCGTCCATCGTCACCATCCGCACGATGTCGGGATACTTCTCGCCGAAGAGCATCATCGCGCCGGCGTGGCGGGCCTCGGCCAGCGGCAGCAGGCTGGCCGTCACAGGCACCGCCGCGAGCACGTGCTCGTTCACGGTCCCCTCGATGCGGGCGAGCGTCGCGTCGTCGATCGAGCTGGAATGTGAGAAGTCGAACCGCAGCAGGTCGGCATCCACCTTGGAGCCCTGCTGCACGGCATGCCCGCCCAGGAACTGCTGCAGGGCCGCGTGCAGGAGATGCGTGGCCGAGTGGGCCCGCCGCAGGGCCGCGCGACGCTCGCCGTCGACCCGGGCCGTCACGCCGGCCCCGAGGTGGAGCGTGCCCTCGCGCAGGTGCCCGAGGTGCAGCACGAAGCCGCCCTCTCGCTGCGTGTCGGCCACCTCGAACCGGCCGCCCTGCCACTCGAGCAACCCGGTGTCGCCCACCTGCCCCCCAGACTCGCCGTAGAAGGGCGTGCGGTCGAGCACCACGGTCACCGGCGCCGCGTGCCCCACCTCGGCGAGCGAGTCGCAGAGCGTGCCCTGGGCGATGATGCCGACGATCCGCCCCTCGGCCGCGGTCGCCTCGTAGCCGATGAACTCGGTGCCGTGCATCGTCTTCTTGAGGGCGTCGAGCGGGCCGGTCGTGAACACCTCCACGCTCCGTCCCGCCCCCGACCGCTGACCGTGGGCCTCCATCGCCGCCCGGAAGCCGGGCCAGTCGAAGGAGCAGTTCCGCTCGGCGGCGAGCGTCTCGAGCAGCTCGGGCGGAAACCCGTAGGTGGTGTAGAGCTCGGCCGCCTCGGCACCGGGCACGGCGCTGCCCCCCGCGGCCCCGATCGCCCCGAACAGCTTCTCGATCCGCTCGAGACCGCCGTCGATCGTCGCCAGGAACGATTCCTCCTCCCGCTCGATCACGCCCGCCACGTGGCCCGTCGTGTCGCCGAGCTCCGGATAAGGATGCCGCATCAGTTCCGCCACCACCGGCGGCAGCCGGTGCAGGAAGGGCTCCCGCACCCCGATCTGCCGGCCGTCGAGCACGGCCCGCCGCAGGAGCCGCTTGACGACGTATTTCTCCTCGTTGTTGCCGGGCAGCACGTTCTCGTGGATCGCGAAGCTGCAGGCCCGCACGTGATCGGCGATCCGCCGCATCCGCCGGCCGTCGTCGCTGGCCGGCTCGTAGCGGCGGCCGCAGACCTCGGCCACCGCCTCGACGAGCGGTCGCAGGATGTCGATGTGGAAGTTGCTGTCGACGCCCTGGAGCATGGCGCAGGTCCGCTCCAGGCCCATGCCGGTGTCGATGTTGCGGCTGGGCAGCGGCGCCAGGTTGTCGGGCGGCGGCCCCTGGCGGTTGAACTGGGTGAACACGAGGTTCCAGATCTCCACGTCGCTGCCATCGGGCATCCGGTAGAAGATCTCGCTGCACGGCCCGCAGACGCCGTCGGGCCCCTGCGAGGGGGCCGAGGCCGGCCAGAAGTTGTCGTCTTCGCCCATGCGCGTGATCTTCTCGGAGGGCAGGCCGATCTCATCCGACCAGATCCGATAGGCCTCGTCGTCGTCGAGGTAGACGGTCACCGAGAGCTTCTCGGGCGAGATCGAGAGCCAGTTGCGGGCGGTGAGAAACTCCCAGGCCCAGTGGATCGCCTCCCGCTTGAAGTAGTCGCCGAACGAGAAGTTGCCGAGCATCTCGAAGAACGTGTGGTGCCGCGGCGTCCGCCCCACGTTGTCGATGTCTCCCGTGCGCAGGCATTTCTGGCAGGTGGTGGCCCGGGTGAACTCCAGCTTGCACTTGCCGAGGAAGTGATCCTTGAACTGGTTCATCCCCGCGGGTGTGAACAGCACCGACGGATCCCAGCGGGGCACGAGCACGTCGCTCGGCCGCCGGACGCAGCCCTTGGACTCGAAAAAGGCGAGGTAGGCTTCGCGGAGTTCGTCGGCCTTCATCTCGGGCGGTGGCTCCTGGAGGCGGGGTCGTAAGACCCGGCACTATAACCGGCCCCCGCGCGCGGCCCCAAACGGCCCCGGGATGCGCAGGCTCAGGCTCGCCCATGCCATCTCGCCGGACGTTCGGTGGGCCTGGCGCGCGCACGCTCGGGCTCGCCCATGCCATCTCGCCGGACGTTCGCTCCGCCCATCCTGGGCTTCGCTCACTCGGTGCCAGCTGCGCTCCGGCATCCTGCCTTCGCTTGCTGCCAACGCCGCTCGATTGGCATGGGCGACCCCTCGCAGGTCTTGGGGAAGAAAAGTAGCCGCGGGCATCTTGCCCGCCGCTACGAGGCCCGTGCTCGGCAGAGCCAACGCGATACGCCACCACACCCACCAATACTGCCGCCCGGAGGTGCACCCCGCGGCCACCACGGCTGCAGGGGCGTGGATGCCCCTGCAGCCGTGACGCGAGCCTCACTCGTCGGCGGGATC
>JBJTAA010000450.1:0-2818 GCA_046090525.1 Planctomycetota bacterium | reverse complement strand
GGCGGCGGGCGTGAAGGTCTTCATCCACCCCAAAGACCCGACCAACGTGAAGTACGCCTCCGCGCACGACCTACGCAGGGCGTTTGGCGTGCGGTGGGCCTCCCGGCTAGCCCCAGCCGACCTGATGGTGCTGATGCGGCACGAGTCGATCGAGACAACCCTGCGGTTCTACGTGGGGGCGGACGCCCAGCGTACCGCCGACACGGCATGGGCGGCGTTCGAGCAGATGCAGCGGGCGATCTCGGGGCCGTCTTCTGACAAATCTTCTGACACGGCCCCTTCCGGGGGTGGCAGGGCCACGCCCCGCAAGGAGCCATCCGCACCGGGAATCACTGCACCAAATCAAACTAGGCCCGGTGTGATTCGAACACACGACCAAGGGATTATGAGTCCCCTGCTCTAACCGCTGAGCTACGGGCCCGACCGGTCCTCTTTGTACGCCCCGTGGGAGGGCCGTGGCTAGCGACGGTCGTTGAGCTTCGCCAGGAGCCGCAGGATCTCGAGGTACAGCCAGACGAGCGTGACCATCAGGGCGAAGGCCCCGTACCACTCCAGGTACCTGGGCGCTCCTTGAGCCGCCGCCTGCTCGATGAAGTCGAAATCGAGTACCAGATTCAGTGCCGCGATCGACACCACCACCACGCTGAAGCCGATGCCCACGATCCCGCTGCCGTACAGCGAGGAGAAGAGCGGGAAGCCGAACAGCCCGGCGAGGAACGTGACCAGGTAGAGCAGCGCGATTCCGCCGGTGGCCGCCGCGATGCCGAGTTTGAAGTTTTCCGAAGGCCGGATCAGGCCCGACTGGTAGGCCAGCAGTAGGCAGGCGAGCGTGCCAAAGGTGCACCCCACCGCCTGGATCACGATCCCTGGATAGCGGGCCTCGAACCCGGCCGAGATACCCCCGAGGAACAACCCCTCGGCCAGCGCATAGACGGGAGCGAGCGCCGGTGCCCAGGAGTGCTTGAAGCAGATCACCAGGGCCGTGACAAGGCCGACGATCGCCCCGCCAAACACCCACGGAGCCACCGCCCCCACCGCCGCCGTGGGGTCGGCTTCGACGAGCCGGAGGGTTCGCGACCAGGTAAAGCACGCGGAGCCGAGCGCGAGCACCAAGAGGAAGAACGTCTTCTGCGCCGTGCCATTGATGGTCATCGCGTCGACCGGCGCGGCGGTGACGTCCCGGCGACAGACGCCGAAGTTCTCGAACGTGTTGGCGTTGAGGGCGGGATTGCCGGTGCGCATGGAAGCCTCCCACATGGATGACGGGTAGGGCCGATCGACCCCGCTCAGGTTACCACCGCATCGGGGGGGGCGGAAACACCGCTGCGAGAACGGGCGCCCGGTCAGGCCGAAGCGGCCCTCCGGGCTCAGTCGGCCGGTCTGGCCGGCGGTGAGCCCACCCGCTTGAGCAGGCCGAACAGGTCGCTGTCGGTCGTGAGCACCACGGTCGTGTCGCCGCCGAGCGTGGCCGAATAGGTGTCGAGCGTCTTCAGGAAGGTGTAGAAGTCGGCGGCGGCGGGGCTCGAGCCATACGCGCCGGCGTAGACCTGCGAGGCCTTGGCGTCGGCGGCGCCGCGGATCTCCTGCACCTTGCGATACGCCTCGGACTGAATCCGCTGCAGGTCGCGCTCCTTCCGTCCCTCGATCTTGGCCGCCTCGCCCGCGCCCTCCGAACGGAACCGCTCGGCGATCTGCAGCCGCTCCGACACCATCCGGTCGTAGATCTTGCCGATCACGCCCTCCTTGTAGTTGAGCCGCTTGATCCGCACGTCGAGCAACTCGATGCCCCAGATGCCCATCTTGGGGGCGGCGGCCTCCAGGATCTGCCGCTCCAGCTCCTTGCGGCCGAACCGGATCGGAGGCAGGTGGCCGACGAGCCCGCCGGCCTCCGCGAGAGCAGCGTCCCGCTCGGGCTGCCGATCCTTGTCGGAACGGACCAGTTCGATGAGATCGTGCCGGGCCACGACGTTGCGCGTCTCGCTGCCGATGATGTCGTCGATCCGCGACAGGGCGCTCCGCTCGTCCCGCAGGCTCTGGAAGTAGACGAGCGGATCGACGATCCGCCAGCGCGAAAAGGTGTCGACCACGACGTAGAGCTTGTCGCGGGTGGTCATCTCAGCCGGCGGCCCGTCCCATTCGAGAATCCGCTTCTCAAAACGGTTCGCCGTCTGCACGAAGGGGATCTTGAAGTGCAGGCCCGGCCCGGAGCTGCCGTCGGCAGCGGAGTTGATCGGCTGGCCGACGGGCCTGCCGAACTGGGTGAGCACGACCTGCTCCGTCTGGTCCACCGTGTAGGCGCAGCCGAAGATGCCGATCGCGGCCACGACGGCGATCAGGCCGCCCGCCGGCGAAAAGATCCAGTCGGCCAGCCGGCGGAGAAACTGCAGCAGTGGGTGATTGATGGGCAGCTGGTCCATGGACGATCACTTCCTCGGTGCGGCCGGGGCCTGGAATTGCTGCAGGTTCATGAAGGGCAGAAACTGCTTTACATCGGCGTCGAGGATCACCTTGCCGCCGAGCTGGGGCAGCACCTCGCCGAGCGTCTCCAGATAGAGCCGCTGCCGCGTCACCTCGGGGGCCTTCTCGTATTGCTCGAGGAGAGACCGGAAGCGGGACACGTCGCCCTCGGCCTCGTTCACCCGCTTCGTGGCATAGCCCTCGGCCTCGCTGATCTTCTTGGCCGCCTCGCCCGCGGCCCGCGGCACCACCTTGTTGTATTCGCCGTTGGCCTGGTTGATCATCTGCTCCCGCTCCTGCTGGGCACGGTTAACCTCCTCGAAGGCCGACTGCACCAACTCCGGCGGACGCACGTTCTTCA
>JBJTAA010000449.1:0-11825 GCA_046090525.1 Planctomycetota bacterium | reverse complement strand
CGCCGGGGCGAGCGCACGCTCGACGACCTACGGGCGATCCCCTGGGTGTTCGCCTGGACGCAGAGCCGCTGCATGATCCCCGCCTGGTATGGCCTGGGCACGGCGCTGGCCGAGGTGAAGTATGGCGACCGCAAGGCCTGGCAGCAGGTCTGCGACATGTACCGCCGCTGGCCCTTCTTCACGGCCACGATCGACAACGCCACGCTGGCCCTCGCCAAGGCCGACATGACGATCGCCAGCCACTATTCGGAGCTCGAGGACGATCCCGACGCCCGCCGGCGGATCTGGCAGCGAATCGCGGCCGAGTACGACCGCAGCCGCCAGGCGATCCTCGACCTGGTCGGCGGCAAGGACCTCCTCGGGGCGACGCCCTGGTTCCAGCGGTCGATCGAGGCCCGCAATCCCCACGTCGACCCGCTCAACCTGATCCAGGCGGAGTTCATGCGGCGCCGCCGGGCCGCCCTCGCCACCGATCCGGCCGCGGGCGAAGTCCACCGCGACCTGCTGCGGCTCTGCGTCCAGGGCATCGCCGCCGGCATGCGGACGACCGGATAGGCCACCCACCACAGCCACACGTCGTCGGCACGCTCGCTGTCTCCCCCCGTGGGGCAGGTTTGCAGCCTGCCACAAACGGCCTGAGATCATCCCCCCTGCCCCGGCTCCAAACCTGCGCCCACTTCTTCCGAGGCGCAGCGGAAGGCATCTGGTGAGCCGAACACCCTGGGCCCACGCCGGGCTTCGGCTGACGTTCGCGCGGGGCGTTTTCGGCCAGAAGCAAGGCGCCGGCCACGGACGCGATACCCGTCGTGTCGCATGAAGATGCTACTGCACGCGCCTCCCGGCGGTCTTACGATTCAATCGGCGGGGGTTTCGGTCGATCGCAAGCGGCCGACACCGGGGCTCACGCCGCTCGAACGACGTCGCTTCCGCGCCGCTCGAACCCGTCGACTCGCGCGCCGCCTGCCTCCGTCCGGATACGCCATGTCTCACGTCTCGTCTCCTCCGCTCTCGCTGCCTCGCATCGTCGGCCGCTCCCGGCGGACGGTCGTCCGCAGCACCGGTGGCTTCACGCTGGTCGAGCTCTTGGTGGTGATCGCGATCATCGCGGTGCTGATCGGGTTGCTGTTGCCGGCGGTGCAGTCGGCGCGGGAGGCCGCGCGGCGGACCGGCTGCGTCAATAACCTGAAACAAATCGGCCTGGCGTACCACGGCCATCACGACGTCCGCAAGGCGTTTCCGGCCGGCTTCTCTCATTTCTGGGCGGCCGAGCCGGCCTGGGGCTGGGCCGTCTTTCTCCTGCCCTACATGGAGCAGGGCACGCTGTTCGACGCGCTGCGACCGACGGAGCGAAAGCTGTCGGAGGTGTTCGTGGCGTCGGCCTCGGCCGCCGATCGCCAGTTGCTCCAGACGTCGCTGCCGATCTATCGCTGCCCATCCGACGAGACGCCCGCGCTCAACAACCGTTGCCCGTTCGGCAATGGCGCCTTCGAGGTGGCGACCTCGAACTACGTGGGCAACTGCGGGGAACTCGGCTGGGCCAATCGCGGCAACTTCGACCCGACGGTCAAGCCGGCCTACGGCCCGCAGTATTCGCACGACCCCGGTGGCATGGTCTTCGGTGAGGCGGATCGCCGGGCTCCGCGGCATTCGTCGATCCCCAATGCCGGGCCGGGCCGAGGCCCGCTCGGTCTGCGGGCCAAGGACGTGACCGATGGGCTCTCCAAGACCTGGTGCATCGGCGAACGCAGTGGCGTGAACTTCGCAGCGGTCTGGCTGGGCAGCGGCAACGCCGCCGGCCTGAGCCCCAACCAGACAGCCCGCACGATCGGCCGCGTCAACGGCGCCGGCTTCATCTTCAACATCGACTGGATGCTGCTCACGCCCCCCAACTTCGAGAACAACGGCAAGATCTTCTCGAGCCGCCATCCGGGCGGCCTCAACATGCTCCTGGCCGACGGGTCGGTCCGCTGGACGTCGGACTCGGTCAGCCAGCAGATGGTCCTGGGGATGGCGCATCGCAACGAGGGGACGAGTGTCACCGACCAGTAGCGTCGCCTCCAGGCCCTGGCGCATCCCGCCGTCGCTGTGCGCGGGCCTGCTCCTGGCCGCCGCCGCGGCCGGTTGCGGCGACCGCCGTTTCGCGGAGGTATCCGGCACGGTGACGAGCGGCGGCAAGCCGGTCGAGGGAGCGTTCATCGTGTTCGCCCCCGACAAGGAGGACGAGGTTCGCGGCGTGGGCTCGACCGATGCGCAGGGACGCTACCGCATCCTCCGCCCGGGCGGGCGATTCGGGGCGCCCCGCGGGCCGAACACCGTGAGCGTGCACGGCGGCGATGCCGGCGGCCCGATCCCGCCCGAATACGGCACCGCCTCGAAGCTCCGCTTCGACGTCAGATCGGGCCGCAACACCTTCGACATCGACATCCCGGCGGCCAAAAACACCGCCGGGAAATCGCGGACGCCCTGACTGCGCCCCAAGCTGCGGCGCCGCGAGGGGCTGCCCGTGTCCTCGAGCCGGGCTGGGGAAGCAAGCGGAGCCATGGATGGCGGAGCGCGGCGGACACGCAGTGAACGGAGGCCTGGAAGGCCGGAGCGAACGTCCGGCGAGGGGGCACGGGCAGCCCCGAGCCCGTTGCTGCGTTGGCCGAACTGACCGCTGGGTTGGCAGACTACGAGTCGGCCCCACGGCGCGCCGGCCGGTGGGCGAACCACATCACGACCGCGTAGAAGACCGGCGTGAAGAAGATGCCGAACACGGTCACCCCCAGCATCCCCGAGAACACCGCGGTGCCCAGGGCCCGCCGCATCTCGGCCCCCGCCCCCGTGCCGAGCACGAGCGGCACTACGCCGAGGATGAAGGCCAGCGACGTCATCAGGATCGGCCGCAGCCGCAGCTTCGCCGCCTCGAGCACCGCCTCGGCCGCCGTCGCCCCGGCATCCTGCCGCTGCTTCGCGAACTCCACGATCAGGATGGCGTTCTTGGCCGCCAGGCCGATCAAGACCACGAGGCCGATCTGCGTGAAGATGTTGTTGTCGAGCCCGGCGAGCCAGACGCCGGCGATCGCCGCCAACAGGCACATCGGCACGATCAGGATGATCGCCAGCGGCAGGGTCCAGCTCTCGTACTGGGCGGCTAGCACCAGGAACACGAACACCGTGCCGAGCGCAAAGACGAGCGTGGCCGTGTTGCCGGCCAGGATCTGCTGGAGCGAGAGCTCCGTCCACGCGATGTCCATGCCCGGTGGGAGCACGCCCTTGCCGGCCGGAGGCGGGGCGGCGAGCGTCTCCAGGACCGCGATCGCGTCACCCGAACTCGTGCCGGGCAGCGTGGCCCCCGCGAGCTCGGCGGAGGGATGGAGGTTGTAGCGGTTGACCACGGCCGGGCCGCTCGAATCGCGGACGGAGACGAGCGTGGCGAGGGGCACCATTTCGCCGGCGGCGTTCGGCACCTTCAGGCGGCCGATGTCGGCCGGCTGCATGCGAAACGGCGCGTCGGCCTGCACGGTCACCTGCCAGTTGCGGCCGAAGGCGGTGAAGTCGTTGACGTAGCCGCTGCCGAGATAGAGCTGGAGGGCCTCGTTGACCGCGGCGATCGGCACGCCCTGGGCCCGGGCCTTGGCCCGGTCGACCTCGACGAAGACCTGCGGCTGGTTGGCCCGGAAGGTGGTCGTGACGCCGGCGAGGCCCGGCTGGGCCGCCGCCGCCTCCGCCAGCGCCTCGACCGCGGCCTGGAGGGCCGCCGGCCCCTCGGCGGCCCGGTCCTGCACCTGCAGCTTGAAGCCGCCGGTGCTGCCCATGCCCTCGACCGGCGGCGCGGGAAACACCGACACGACGGCCTCCGGCACGTCGGCGAACGCCCGCCGGAGCCGCCGGGCGATGCTCCCGGCCTGCTTCTCGGGATCGATCGCGCGGGCCGCGAAGGGTTCGAGCAGGACGAACATGCCGCCGGCGTTCGGCAGGTTCGTGCTCGTGACCAGCGAGTAGCCGGCCACCGAGATCACGTGGGCCACGCCCGGCGTGGCCAGGGCCTCCCGCGTGAGCCGTTCCACGACGGGTTCCGTCCGCTGCAAGCTCGCGCCGTCGGGCAGCTGGCAGTTGACGACGAGATACCCCTTGTCCTGCTCGGGGATGAAGCCGACCGGCACGGTCGTGAAGCCGAAGTAGGTGAGGGCCATCAGGCCCACGTAGGCCGCCACCACCACGATCGCCGTCCGCAGGAGCAGGCCCACGACCGCGCCGTAGGCGCCCGTGGTGACGTCGAAGAACAGGTTGAAGGCCCGGAAGAAGCCCGCCAGGAGCAGGTTGACGAGCGGCGCGGCCAGCCAGCCCGCCACGCTGCCCGCCGCGAACAGCACGAGCCTCACGGCCCACACCTTCCACTCGTCGGGCACGCCCGCGGCGGCCAGCCCGGCGCGCACGATCGCCAGATCCTCGAGGAACCAGATCGCCGCCAGGCCGGCGACCAGGCCGATGCCCACGGCCGGCAGGGCATCGCGGTGGGCCGCCCCGGCCGGCTCCGCATGCCCCGCGAACAGGATCGCGCACAGCGCCGGGGCGAGCGTGAGCGAGACGAAGGCCGAGATCGCCGTGCTGGCGGCGATCGTGAGGGCGAACTGGCGGTAGAACTGGCCGCTGATCCCGCTGATGAAGGCGGTGGGCACGAACACCGCCGCCAGCACCAGCGCGATCGCGATCACCGGCCCCGACACCTCCCGCATCGCCTTCCGGGTGGCCTCGCGGGCGGAGAGCCCCTCCCGCAGCCAGCGTTCCACGTTCTCGACCACCACGATCGCGTCGTCCACGACGATCCCGATCGCGAGCACGAGGCCGAAGAGCGAGAGGTTGTTGAGCGAGAAGCCCAACAGCCGCATCACGGCGAAGGTGCCCACGAGCGAGACGGGCACCGCCAGCATCGGCACGAGCGTGGCCCGCCACTGCTGGAGGAAGACGAGCACCACCACGAACACGAGCACGACCGCCTCGAACAGGGTCTTCGTCACCTCGTGGATCGACTCCTCGACGAACACGGTGGTGTCGTAGTGGATCCGGTGCTCGAGCCCGGCGGGGAACCGCTCGGCGAGCCGATCCATCTCCCGCCGCACCCGCTCGGCCGTGGCCAGGGCGTTGGAGCCGGGCAGTTGGAAGACGGCGATCGTGATGCTCTCCCGGCCGTCGAGGGAGCTCGTCATGTCGGAGTTTCGGGCCCCCAGTTCCACGCGGGCGACGTCGGAGAGCCGCACGATCCGGCCGGGCCGCCCGGGCTGGCCCGCGTCCCCCCGCGTGCCGGGCTCCGACTTCACGATCACCTGCGCGAAGGCCTCGGCGTCGGGAAGCCGACCGAGCGTGGTGACGGGAAGTTGCAGCTCCACCGGGCCGGCCGCCGGCTCCTGGCCGAGCTGGCCGGCGGCCACCTGCACGTTCTGCTCGCGGAGCGCCCGGACGACGTCGCCGGGGGCGAGCCCGCGGGCCGCGAGGGCGTCGGGGTCGAGCCAGATCCGCATCGCGTAGTCGCGGGCGCCGAGGAAGGCGACGTCACCCACGCCCTCGATCCGGGCCAGCGTGTCCTTCACCTGGATGAGGGCATAGTTGCTGAGATACAGCAGGTCGTAGCGGCCGTCGGAGGAGACGAGGTTCACGCACAGGAGGATGCTCGGCGACTTCTTCTTGGTCACCACCCCCTGCCGCTTCACCTCCTCGGGCAGCTTGGCGAGCGCCACGGCCACGCGGTTCTGGGTGAGCACCTGCGCCTGGTCGATGTCGGTGCCGAGCGCGAAGGTGACGTCGATCGCCGCCTGGCCGTCGTTGGTGCTCTTCGACGCGACGTAGAGCATCCCCTCGACGCCGTTGACCTCCTGCTCGATCGGCGTGGTGACCGTGTCGGCCACCACCTGGGCATTGGCCCCGGGATAGGCCGTCTGGATCGCCACCGTAGGGGGCACGATCTCGGGATACTGGGCGATCGGCATGCCCACGAGCGCCACGCCCCCGACGATCATGATCACGATCGAGAGGACCGTGGCGAAGACGGGGCGGTCGATGAAGAACTGTGCCATGAGGTCTAGGCTCGCGGGGATCGCCGGGCTTCCGGCCGGGATTTCGGCGGGTCACGTCGAGCGGGCCGGGGTTGCCCGTGCCATCTCGCCGGACGCTCGCTCCGGGCATCCTGCCCTTCGCTCGCTCGATGCCGCCCTCGCTTCGCCATCCTGGCTGCGCTCGGCCGGCAACGCCGCTCGATTGGCACGGGCAACCCCTCCTGGCATCCGGGACTGTCGGAGGAAATCGTGGCTGAGTCTCCGCTTCTCTTTCTCGTGCTTCTTCAGTCCTCGACCGGTCGCACCACCGCGCCGTCGCGGGCCTTCTGCAGCCCCTCGACCACGATCCGCTCGTCGCCCGTGAGGCCCTTCGTGATCACCCGCAGGTCGCCCTCCTGGCTGCCGGGCTCCACGGTCCGATGCTCAACGCGGCCGTCGGGCCCGACGACGCACACGTAGCGGCGGCCCTGGTCGAGGCCGATCGCCCGCTCGGGCACGAGCACCGCCGGCGCGGGATCGCCGGCGGGCAGCCTTACCCGCACGAACATCCCCGGGAGCACGAGCTCGTCGGCGTTGGCCAGCTCGGCCCGGCAACGGATCGTGCCGGTCGTGGCCGCGGCCGCCACGTCCACGAAGTCGAGCACGCCGGTGCGGGGAAAGCCCTCGTCGGCCACGAGCGCCACCTCCACGGGGATGGCCAACTCCCGGATGTTCCGCCAGGCCACGGGCTCCCCGCCGCCGGCCTCCCGCTCGGCCCGCGCCGCCTGCGCCCGGGCCCGCGAGCGGAGGACCGATCGCTCGTCGGCCTCGAAATAGACGTGGATCGGCTTCGTGCTCACGACGGTCACGAGCGGCCGACTGCCCGTCGAGTCGGCCGTGACGAGGTCGCCCGGGCTGACGTTGCGGGCCGAGATGCGGCCGTCGAGCGGGCTCGTGATCGTGCAGAACTCCAGGTCGAGGCTCGCCTTGGCGAGGGCGGCCCGGGCCTTGTCGAGCATCGCCTTCGACATGTCCCGCTTGGCGACGAGGATCTCGTACTGCTCGCGGGTCACCACGTTCTTGGCCACCAGCGGCCCGTTGCGAACCACCTCGCGCTCGAGCTCCGCGAGTTCCGCCGCCTGCTTCTCCACCTCGGCGGCCGCCTGATCACGGGCGATCTGGTAGGGGCGTTCGTCGATCGTGAACAGCGGCTGGCCCTTGCTCACCCGCTCTCCGTCGCCGAAGTGGATCTTGGTGACGAAGCCCGAGACGCGGGCCCGGAGGTCGACCTCCTCGACGGCCCCGGCGTTGCCGGTGAACACGACGTATTCCGTGACGTCGCGGGCCACCGGAGTCGCCACCCGCACCTGCGGCGGCGGCAGCTCCACGACGGCGGGCGCGGGACGGCCGCAGCCCGCAGCCACGCCGAGCAGCGTGAGGAGGATCGGGGGGAGTGAACGTCGCATGGGGCTCGCCGGTGGGTCGCGGCCCGCCGGGCGGACCTTCGCCGATCGTACCCTCACCGCTCCCCTGCCGGGAAACGCGCTGGCCGGCCGGGAAGGCTGGGAAACCTGCGGGCGGTCTCCGGATCACGAAAGCCTCGCGCGGCCGCGGGCCACGGCTCGACCGGAGGCCCGCGGCCGGTCGATCGATCTGACGAGGGCACGGGCCGGAGCACGGCCCCGGCCGTCGTTCACCGCACAGGAGCCAGCACCGTGGCCAGCAAGAAAAAGAAGAAGACCTCCACCATCCAGGCGGCGGCCCAGACGGCTGCGGCGCTCGCCACCGTCGGGATGCCGGCGCCCGTCCAGAAGCTGGCCTCCTCGAAGCTCGGCTCGATCGCGCTGATCATCGGCGGGCTCGTGCTGGTCGCCACCGGGGCGATCACCATCTCCTTCCAGGGTGGCACGCCGAGCGTGACGGTGAACCAGGCCCGCGCCCAGGAGCTCAAGCGCGAGGTCGAGACGCGGGCCCGGATGGCCGCGGAGCGCGTGGCCAACGAGTGGGGCCCGGCCGCCCAACGCTAGCCGCCGCCCTCACTCGGGCAGCCGGGCGACGATCCGCAGCGGTCCGCCGGAGCCGCCGGTGATCTTCATCGGCAGGGCGACAACGAACGCCTGCTCTTCCGGCAGCGCCGTCAGGTCGGCCACGTTCTCGAAGATCGGCACGTCGGCCGAGCAGAGGGCGACGTGCGCACCGAACAGCGTCGAGGGGCCGTGGTCGATGCTGGCGGTGTCGATCCCGACGGCCTTCACGCGTCGCTGCTCGACGAGCCACTTCGCCGCCGCGGGCGCGAGGCCGGGAAACCTCAGCCGCCGCACCGCGTCGGGGCCCGTGGCCGCCGTGCCCAGGTACGCCTCGCGGTCGCCCCAGCGGCTCGCCCAGCCCGTCCGCAGCAGCAGGATCACGTCGACAAGCTGGCGGCGGTGCCGCCGCTCCCAGGCCACCAGATCGTCGGCCGTGACCTCGTAGACGGGATCGGCGGCGCATGCGCCCGTCACGTCGACGACGACGGCCTCCCCCACCAGCCGTTCGAGTTCCACCTGATCGGCCGTATGCCGCCCGGCGGCGAAGTGCCGGGGGGCATCGAGGTGGGTGCCGCCGTGCTCGGCGGTCGCGAACCGGTTGGCGGCGTAGTAGTAGCCCTTGGCCGTCGGTCCATTGTCGCCCTCCTGGAACTGAAAGCCCCGCTCCGTGGGCCAGTAGATGGTCCGCTCGTCGAAGGCGTGCGTGAGGTCGACCCATCGGCCTGCCGCGAAGGCGGTGGCCGACGCGAGGGCTCGAGGCTGCGGCCGGTCGGCGGCCACCGGCGGGGGGGCGCAACCGGCCGCCACGACGCCCACGAGCAGGATCGATGCCCGAAGCCGTGGCGGCGTCACGGCGTCGCCGGCGCGGCCTCGCCAGCCGGCTTCTTCGGGGCAGCCGCTCCGCCGGCGGCCTTGTCGTCGACCCGCACGAGCAGCATCTGCTCCACCTTGCCGCCGTCGCGGTGCACGAGGATCGTGGTCTGCGGCTTCGTGAGGTTCGACAGCCCCGCCTCGTAGACCGGCATCTTCTTGTCGCCGATCGTCCAGGCGGCCTTCTGGGTCTTCTTGTCGACCTTGCCGGCCATGTTGGTGGTCGTGTCGGAGACGGCGTCGTAGTAAGTGCCGCGGAGCAGCCCGGCCTTGTCGATCGCCAGGCTCATGAACGTGCTGGGATTGGCCTCCTCCGAGCGGGCCAGGGCATAGACGCCCAGCGGCCGCCACTGGTCGTCGTCCGCCGGCGTCGCCGCCGCCCCCTGCCCCGCGAGGTTGGAGGCCTGCTGGGCATACTCCTCGGCCGAGCCCACCCGCTCTCCCTGCACGTACACGCCGTCGTCCTGATAGCAGACCGTGGTGCCGTAATCGTAGGCGACGGGCGCCGCGCCGTAGCCGCCCCACCCGGCGAGGTCGCCCCAGGCCAGCCCCGCGAGCATGCCCCAGCCGAAGCCACCCCACCAGCCGCCCGGCCACCAGGCATTGAAGTGGTCGGCATACCAGCCGCGGCCCGCGTACCAGTCGCCGCGGTAGAAGTTGTTGCGGATCGCATCGCCCCGCGCGGCCAGGGTGCCGCGCGAGTAGGGCCGCACCGCCGCGCCGCCCACGCCCGCGCCGGGCAGACCGCGGTCCGCGATCCGCTGAAAGTCGGCCCGCGACACGTTGCCCGGCCCGGCGAAGTGCCCGGCGCCGAAGTCGCGGGCGGCCGCGCCGTCGAGGCCCCGCCCGGCGTCCCGGCCCACGCCATCGAGGCTGCGGCCGGCGCCGCCCAGGTCACGGGCGCCGCCGAGGTCGCGGCCCGCGGCGTCGAAGTCGCGGCCTCCACCGCCGAACTGCCGCCCCGCCCCGCCGTCGAAGCCGCCGAAATCGCGCCCGCCGCCCATGTCGCGGGGCATCGACATCCCGCCGCCGCCATAACCGCCCCGCATGCCACCCCCGCCGTAGCCGCCCCGGCCGCCACCGCCACCGCCGAAGCCGCCGCGGCCTCCGCCCCCGCCACCGTGCGCCCAGGCCGAGGG
Source organism: Planctomycetota bacterium (assembly GCA_046090525.1). GTDB lineage: Bacteria > Planctomycetota > Planctomycetia > Pirellulales > UBA1268 > QWPN01. Next base: position 1,778 of record JBJTAA010000449.1, on the reverse strand, counting down.
CGCGAGCACGAGCGCGAGGGCCACCGCCACGCCGACGGCGACGAATCCGCGCATCGCCGGCGACGCGGCGCGGGCACGCCCGGAGGCGATGGAAGCACTGGCCAAACCAACCGGCGACGACTCGCGACGCATGACCGAAACTCCGAAAAGGTGGGGGCGGGCCCGGAAGGGCGGACTGGACTTGCTCAACGGACTTTGCGGAAGTGCAGCGGCTCGCCGTCGGGCACGGCGACCCCGTCGACGCTCCGCTCGATGGAATGCATCGTGCAGCGGCCGTCGCCGCTCGGTGAGATCACCTGCGTCCAACTCGCCAGCCGGCCCGGCACGCGATCGGACGGGGTGCCCTCCATGACCTTGTGGAGCGAGGTGCCGTCGGATTCGACGATGCCCTCGCCCTGCGCACCCGTGGAGTCGAACACCCAACTGCGAATCACGCCGGTGCCCCGGTCGGCGTGGATCACCTCGAGCGCCTCCACGGCCGGCCCCTCGGCCGGCCGAATCCGGCTGCGGCCCACGAGGCAGTAGCCGCCGAGTTGCTTCTCATAGATCGTCTCGATGGACGCCTTTCCCCCTTCGGCCGTCCAGGTGCCCACCAGCCAGTCGAGGTCCGCGAGGGCCGACGCGTGCTCGGGAATCACGATCGACTCGGCCAGCCGCCACGCCGCTCCCTCCCGCACGCGCAGGCTCGTGAACCGCGAGGTCACCGGCTTCGCACCGGGCTTGGGCGTGAACTTGAGAATCCCTGCGACGCGGGCGAGCGGCTCCGCCAACGCGTCGACGTCGCTCACCTCGATCTCGATCGTCGCGGCCGGATGCTGCTCCCGCCAGGACCGGAGCGACGCCATGATCGCCTCCCGTCCCTCCGCACTGAGGCTTCCCTCCACGAGCACCGCCCGCTCGGTCCACTGGTCGGCGAGCGCCGCGTAGTCGGACTTGTTGAAGGCCGTGGCATAGGCGGCCGCGGCCGCCCGAATCTCCGCCGCCGGATCGGCCGCGGTCGCCGCCGCACCGGCCGCGATCGCGAGCCCGAAGGCGGCGACCCTTCCCAACCCAAGCACCCGCGTCTTCGCCAGCATGCACCTCTCCCGCTGAAACGGCTCTCCCGCGGCCCCTGACGGCCGCTCCCGCAGACAGCATACGCGAGGTCACCGAAATCCGCGCGGCAATATACAAGCCGATGGCGGGCTGTGCGGCGGCCGACTCCCCCCTCCAGCAGGCGTTTCAGGCGACGGAGCGTTCCGACCGTGACGCCTCTGCCGTGGCGGACGGCGTGGCCCCGCGAACTGCGGATCGCCCCCGCGGGCGACCGATCCCGAACCGTGGCCGGTTTCCCTCCGAGGTCCACCACACCATGCGCACCGTCGCATTGACAGTCGTGCTGGCCGCCGTCGTCGCGGCCGACATCGCCGCGGCCGCGGGCACGGGGTTCGATCCCCGAATCATCACGTTCGGCGCGGCCCGGCAGGAGATCCAGGCGACCCCGATCACGCAGCGCCCGAACCGACCGCTGCATGTCTACGGCAACACCGTCCGCCGCCGGCATCACCGCGGCAGCGCGGTGCCGGCCCGTCCGCAGGCCCCTCGCTGAGCCCGCGATTCGCGGGAAAAATCGGCGTTGCGACGGCGGCCTCGGACTGCGACCGTCCCGCTGCCGGCGGCCTCCGGAGACACCGCCGTCCCCGCACGGATGCAGCCCCCATGCGCACGCTCGTGATTCTCGGACTCATCGTCGGCGGCCTCGTCGTCGCCGGCGCCATCCACATCTCGCAGACCGACGG
>JBJTAA010000448.1:0-8007 GCA_046090525.1 Planctomycetota bacterium | reverse complement strand
CGTGGCGAAGGCCGAGTGGCCCTCGTTCAAGTGGTAGACGCCCGGCACGATCCCGAGCGCCCGGATCGCCTTCACGCCGCCGATGCCGAGGATGATCTCCTGGCGGATGCGCGTCCGCGTGTCGCCGCCATACAGCCGGCTGGTGAGCGGCCGGTCCTCCGGCGTGTTCTCCTCGACGTTCGAGTCGAGCAGATAGAGGCTGCAGCGACCGACCGAGAGCTTCCAGACCTTGGCGAACAGGGGGCCGCTGCGGGTGTCGACCTGCACCATGATCGGCTGGCCGTCGGTGCCGAGGGCCGGCTCGATCGGCAGCAGGTCGACCCGCGTGGGCTGATATTCCTCGTGTTGGTAGCCGTCGATGTCGAGGTGCTGCCGGAAGTAGCCCTGGGTGTAAAAGAGGCCCACCGCGATCAGCGGGATGCCGAGGCCGCTGGCGCTCTTGACGTGGTCGCCCGCCAGCACGCCCAGGCCGCCGGAGTAGATCGGCACCGACTCGTGGATGCCGAACTCGGCCGAGAAATAGACCACGGGCTTCGAGCCGAGCACGCCGGCGTGCACCGTACTCCAGGTGTTCTCGGCGGCCAGATACTCCTTCATCCGCCGGTGGGCCTGGTTGATCCGGCTGTAGAGCACGAGTTCGGCGGCCCGGGCCTCGAGCCGCTCGGGCGTGAACTCGGCCAGCAGCGCGATCGGGTTGTGGTCGAGCTGCCGCCAGCGGACGGGATCGAGTTCCCGGAACAGGTTGGTGACCTCGGGATGCCAGCTCCACCACAGGTTGCGGGCCAGGGCCATGCACTTGGCGTACAGGTTCTGGGGCGAGAGCTCGTCGAGCCGGGGCGGGAGATGGCCGCCGCGGGGAGCGCCATTGGCGGTGGGGGCGGTGGCGGACAAGGTGCCGTGGACGGTCTCTTCGGCCTGGCTCATGTCGAAGGCTCCAGGGGGGTGCGGAGTGGAGGGACGCCTGCCAGAAGTGGCCGAAGTATAGCCGCGGCGCCGGGCCCGTGCGCCGCCCCACGCCCGGCGTATGATGGGGCGATGGTCGCCGCCCGACCCTTCGCCGACACTCCGCCGGCCCTCGCGGCCGCCTGTCGCGAACTGGCCGCCCACGCCGATCGCACCGCGACGGCTGGCCCATGGGCCAGCGGCGGCATGCAGGCGCTGGCCGCCCACGGGATCCTGGCCGGATTCATTCCGGCCGACTGCGGGGGCACGGCCGCTCCCGAGGCCACGCTCGTGGCAACGCTGGCCGCGATCGCATCCTCGTGCCTCACAAGCGCGCTGGCCCTGTCGCAGTGGGCCGCCGCCGTCCGGATCATCGCCGCGGGACCGCCAGAGGTGCGGGCGGAGCTGCTCCCGTCGCTGGCCGAGGGCAGGACCTTCACCACGGTCGGCATCTCCCAGTTGACCACCAGTCGGCAGCACCTCGGCCGGCCGGCGCTCGTGGCTGAGCGCGATGCCCATGGCTGGCGGCTCGACGGGCTCTGCCCGTGGGTGACCGGGGCGGATGCCTGCGACACGATCGTGACCGGGGCCGCGACGGCCGGCGGCGGGCAGATCTTCCTCGTGGTGCCGACCGCCGCGGCCGGCGTGACGATCGAAGCGCCGCTCGAGATGCTCGCGCTCGGCGGCAGCCGCACGGCCGCAGTGCGGTTCGTCGGCGTGCGCCCGGCTCACGTGATCGAGCCGCCGGAGAAGCACGCGACCCGCAGCGGCGGCCTGGCGACCACGGCCCTCGCCCTCGGCGCCGCCCGGGCCGCGATCGCCGTGGTGGCCGACGAGGCCGCGCGGCGGGAGTCGCTCGAGCCGATCGCCGCCGGCCTCGACTCGGAACTCGCGGTGCTCGTCGGCCGGCTCGATCGGGCCGCCCGCGAGGGCATCCCGCCGCCCGACCGTGACGCGCTGCGGGGCGCCGCCAACGACCTGGTGCTCCGCGCCGGCCAGGCGGCGCTCGCGGCGTCGAAGGGCGCCGGCTTCGTCCGCGGGCATCCGGCGGAGCGGCTCGTCCGCGAGTCGCTCTTCTTCCTGGTCTGGAGCTGTCCGCAGGCTGTCACCGACAAGCTCCTGTGCGAGCTCGCCGGCGGCTGACCGGCCGCCGCCCTCACGAAAATCTCGCATGCCGGCCGGGGAAATTGCTCTTGCCCGGCGGGTGGGGTGGCCGCGATTCTCTCGGGCCGCTCCGGGAACCAGCCCATGGTCACACCCCGCTCGATCGTCGTCATCAAGCTCTCTGCCATCGGCGACGTCCTGCACGGAGTCCCGGTCGCCGTGGCCCTCAAGCGGGCCTTTCCCCGGGCCCGGATCGGCTGGGCGGTCGAAGGCCGGGCCGCCGACGTGCTCGCCGGCCACCCGGCGGTCGACCACCTCTTCCGGCTTCCCCGCGGCTGGCTGAAGTCGCCGTCCGCCGTGCTCGGGCTGCGGCGGCAGTTGCGGGCCTTCGCCCCCGACGTGGCGCTCGACCTCCAGGGCCTCCTCAAGAGCGGTGTGGCCACCTGGCTCTCGGGAGCGCGGATGCGGATCGGGTTCGCCCGCCCCGTCGCCCGCGAGCAGTCGTGGCTCGCCTACACCAATCCGGTCCGGCCCGTGGCCACCCATGTGGTCGACCGCAACTGCGACCTGCTCGTGCCGCTGGGCATCCGTGAGACCCGCCCTTCCTTCGGCATGCCCCGCTGGCCGGTGAGCCGCGAGCGGGTGCAGCAGTGGCTCGGAGCCCTGCGGCTCCCCGAGCCTCCCGTGATCGTCAATCCGGGCGCCGGCTGGGCGAGCAAGCGGTGGCCGACGGAACGCTTCGCGGCGCTGGCCCGGGCCCTGCACCGCCGGCATGGCATCCGGCCGCTCGTGGTCTGGGGAGGCGGTGCGGAGCGGGCCATGGCCGACCGGATCGCCGCCGACGCCTGCGGCGAGGCGATCGTGGCGCCCGACACGTCGCTCCAGGACCTCGGCGAACTCTTCCGCCTGTCGCGGCTCGTGATCTCGGGCGACACGGGGCCCCTGCATCTCGCGGCTGCCGTCGGCACGCCCTGCGTGGGCCTCTTCGGTCCGGTGCCGGCGGCCCGCAACGGCCCCTACGGCCCGCAGCATGTCTGTGTCGAGCCGCCCGAGGCCTTCCGGCCTTCATGGGATGATCGCAAGACCGACGCCAAGGCGATGGCGGCCATCGAGGTCGACGGCGTCGTCGCCGCGGCCGAGCAGCTCCTCGCCCGCAACCGCGCCGCGGCCTAAAACCGACTCACTCGCGCGGGCAGGCGTTGGCAGCGATCCCGGCAGGTTACAAACCTGCCCCACGGTCGTTTCCCATCGTGGGGCAGACTTGAAGTCTGCCTGAGTTCGCCCAGGCCAGTGCCCTCACTCGCCGCCGAGGAACGCACCCGTCGTGGTCGGCTCGTGGCCGATGCGGTGCGTGACGACCTCGATGAAGCGGCGGTTTGCCGGCACCTCGAACGGGCCGGTGTAGACCTGCCAGGGGCCCGAGTACCGCTTGCTCGTGGCGAGCCGATAGCCGATCGAGGCCCCGGGGTCGGAGCAGGAGAGCGTGACCGAAAATGCGGTCGCATCGCCACGCTGGATAGCCCGGTCGTCGATCTCGGCGGCCGGCGTGGTCGGCTGCCGGCCGTCGGGCGGCCAGATCCTCTCCTGCACGAGCCGCGTCTCGGGCCGCACGAAGCCCAGATCGCCTGTGGCCTCCATCCAGGCCTCGAGGTGCTCGCGGAGCGACTCGATCCTCGCCTGGTGCTCGGGGGCGTCGATCAGGTTTCGCACCTCCCAGGGGTCGGTCTGGGAGTCGTAGAACTCCTCGGCCGGCCGCTGCCGGGCCGCCAGCTGCCACTGCTCGGGTCGCTGCGGCCCGGTCTCCTGGAGCCGGTAGATGTCGGCGGTCATCGGCAACTGCTCGCGGTAGGCGATGCGAAGCACGTAGGGCAGGTCGGTGACGAAGTTCCTGGTGTAGCGGAACCGGCCGTCGGAGACGCTCCGGCTCCGGTCGTAGGTTTCGTCGAAGCGGTCGGCGTTGGCATAGGCATGGCCGCGGCGGTAGTCGTCCCGCTCGGACGCGAACCGGCCGAGGAAGGGCGTGCCATCGAGCCGCGGGTCGGGCTCGATCCCGGCGAGCGAGAGCACCGTGGGGCCAAAGTCGACGAAGCTCACCACGCGGGCCACGCGGCTGCCCGCCCCGTGGCCGTCGGGATGGCGGACGATCAGCGGCACGCGGGTGCCGGTGTCGAAGCAGGATCGCTTGCCCCGGGGCAGCCCCACGCCATGGTCGCTGAAGAACATCACGATCGTCGTCTCGAGCAGGCAGGCCTGCTCGAGCTCCGCGAGCCGCTCGCCGACCCAGGCGTCCATGGCGGCGATGTTGTCGTAGGTGCGGGCGACCGCCTCCCGCACGTGCGGCGTGTCGGGATAGAAGGGGGGCAACGGCACGCTCTCCGGGCTGACGACCGGCGGACGGCGCTTCGCCGCGGGGAAGGCCTGGCTCTCGTGGGTGCCACTATGGTTGAAGACCGCGAAGAAGGGCTGGCCGGCGGCACGGTGCTTCCAATGGGCGTTGGAGTTCGATGCATCCCAGACCGTCACCGGCTCCTGAAACTGGTAGTCCTTCTTCTCGTTGTTGGTGCAGGAATAGCCGGCCGCCCGCAGCTGCTCGGGGAAGCAGCGGACGAACGCCGGAGGCAGGCCCTCGTAGAGCGGGATGTCCTCGAAGCCGTCGGGCTCCGGTGAGCGGGATACCGAGCTGCGCGAGCCGTTCCGCATGTGCATCGTGCCGATCCGCGTGCAAAACATGCCGGTGATCAGCGACGAGCGGGCCGGGGCGCAGACGGGCGACGTGGCGAAGGCGTTGTCGTAGACGACGCCCTCCCGGGCGAGCCGGTCGAGGTTCGGCGTGGGCACGGTGGTGTCGCCGTAGGGGCCGATCCAGGGGCTCATGTCCTCGACCGTGAGCCAGAGGATGTTGGGGGGCGATGCTCCGGCCTCCGGGCGAGCGGCGGCCGCCGGCCGGCCGACGAGCAGCCCGGATGCGATCACCATGAGAAAGAACCGGCTGCGAACCATCATGGAAGCGCGGCCAGGAGATGATCTCGGGCGCGGTTGATCTCGGCGGTGATCTCGGCCACCGAGCCCAGGATCGGCACGCCCCGGGGCACCGGGTGCATGAAGATCTCGACCGGCCCGGTGAACCGCATCGCCGCCAGTTCCCGCATCAGCGGCGCGAAATCGAGCGGGCCGCGGCCGGGCATCTGCAGCAGCTCGTCTTCCTTCGGCAGCTTCTCCTTCGAGCCCTTGCCGTGCTGCTGGGCATAGACGAACTTCACCTTCGGCCCGAGGTCGCGGGCGATCCCCGCGACGAGTTCGGCATCCTGCGGGAGGTGATGCGGGGCCAGGGCGACGCCCACCCGCTCATGCGTCGCGAGCTCCGCGAACCGGCGGATGCCCTCGGGCGTCTGCAGGAGCGACTTCGAGTGGTTCTCGATCGCGATCACGCCCCCTGCCTCCTCGGCCGCGGCGACGCTCGGCCCGAGCTTTCCCAGAAACGTCTTGATGGCCCCGACCAGCGCGTCGCCGGTGGCGGTGCCGTCGCCGGGCGCCGTGGTGACGAGGACCGGCTGCTCCGCCCCGAGCTGCCGGGCGATCGCGAACTCACCCGCGAGTTTGAAGGGGCCCACCCTGTAGCAGGCGATGCCGCCGAGCTTCACGCCGGCCGCGGCGAGCATCTCCCGCACCCTCTCCGCGCCGAGCGTGTCGACCTCCTCCCGCTGGGTGCCGTGGGGCTTCGGCCACAGGTCGATCAGGCCCGCGCCGACCTTCGCCGCCTCGGGCAGGATCTCGGCGAGCGGAAAGTCGCCGTACAGCGCCGAGGCGAGGATCCAGCGCGGCTGCCAGGGTTCGGCCGCGGCGGCGGGCCGGCGGCGGATCATGGCCGCGGCGGCCGCCGCCACCATGAATCGTCGACGTGAGCTGGTCAAGGACATCGGACGAGCACCCTCCACGGAGGCATCGGCTGCGGAAGCGAACACATGCATTGAACACCCGCGGCCGGCCGCCGTCATTCACGCCCCGGATCGGCCGCGTTCAGGGGGTGCGTCATGCCGGCAGCGGGCGACCCTTCGTCTCGGGGCCGAGCCAGACGATCACGGCCCCGACGAGGTAGATCGCGACGAGCACCGAGCCCGCCTGCGGGAAGCTGCCGCCGAACATGCCCATCAGCGTCGCCGTCTGCAGGCCGCCGACCGCGGCGATGATCCGCCCGAAGTTGAGGGCGAAGCCTTGGCCGGTCGCGCGGACGGCGGTTGGAAACAGCTCCGGGAAGTAGAGCGGAAACAAGCCGTAAAACCCGGCGCTCACGCCGCCGGCCAGGAACGCCGCCGTGAGAAACGAGGGGCCATATGCGTCGTGCCCTTGATACAGCCACAGGGCCGCCGCGATCGTCGCCACACAGAGCGCCGCGAACGTCGGCCGGCGGCCGATCCGGTCGGCGACGAGCGCCGCGGCGAAGGTCGCGACGATCGCCCCGAGGGCGGTCGCGATCTGGGCATACTCCTTCGCGTGGGGCGCCGCCGAGCCGCCGAGCTGCATCGCCCAGCGCGGGATCCACTGGATCGAGCCCCATGTGCCGAGCAGCGTGACGCCGGCGAGCCCGGCCCCGAAGAGCATCATCGCGACGACGTGGCGGCCGGAGCCCGGCGCCAGCGTGCCGGCCGCCTCGGCCCGGCCGAGGTAGCGGAACACCGGATAGAGGTAGCCCGCCGCAGCTGTCACGAGGCCGACGGCCGTGACGCCGGCCGCCGGAACGGCCGTGAGCCCCGCGGGCGACCAGGCCCAGATGATGGCCAGCGCCGCCACCGCCCCCACGAACACGCCCACCAGATCGACCGTCAGCCAGTGGGAGGTGGCGCCGCGGTCCTTCTCGGCCTGCCACTTGTCCGACTCGGGCACCCCCATCCGGATCAGGAAGATGAGCAGGGCCGGCAGGGCGCCCGAGATCATGAGCAGCCGCCACGCCGAGTTGGCCAGAAGGTGCGCGACGGTGGTCTCGGGCAGGCCGAGGCCGAGCAGCAGGCCGCGGGCCCCGTCGATCACGCCCCCGAGCCCGAGGCTCAGGAGCGCGACGAACAGGAAGCCCACGTTCGCCGCGGCGCCGATGAGCCCCGCGGTGACGGCCCGCGACTTGCCCGGCCAGAGTTCGTTGACCAGCGCCACGCCGAGCGACCACTCGCCCCCCATGCCGAGCGACGCGATGAACCGCAGCACGGCCACGTGCCAGGCCTCGGTCGCGAGCCCGCACAGCCCGGTGAAGATCGCATAGGTGAAGATGCTCAGCGACATCGCGCGAACGCGGCCGATCACGTCGCCGAGCCAACCGAAGAGCACGCCCCCCGTCGCGGCCCCCACGAGGAACACGGCGATGATCGCCCCGAACCACTTGTCGGCGGCGCCGGGGGCGGCGTCGGCCCCGAGCAGCTCCTTGATCGCCGGGCCGCCGACGAGCGGAAACAGTCCCATCTCGAACCCGTCGAAGAGCCAGCCGAGCACGGCGGCCACGAGCGCCGCCTTACGGCCGAAGCCGCCCCCCGGCCCGCTCACGCCCGCACCTCGAAGCCGGTCCGCTGCGGCCGGGAGAGGAGCGACTCGGCTTCGGCGTCAGATGCGAATCGCTCGGCGATGGGATCCCACTCGAGCGGCCGGCCGAGCTTGCAGGAGATGTTGCCCAGGTGGCAGACCGACACGCTCCGGTGGCCGCTCTCGATGTCGGCGATCGGCTGCCGGCGGGCCGCGACGCAATCGAAGAAGTTGCCCATGTGGTTCACGATCGCCTCAATCTTCCCCGACCGCTCTGGCCGCGAGCGATTGTCGAAATCGTACAGCGTGAACGACTCCTTGGGCAGCGGCCGGTCTTGGAGGTCCTCGACCGGCTTGCCGGAGAGCTTCTCGCGGTTGACGAACAGCCGCCCCTCGCTGCCGGTGAACAGGATGCCGTTGCGGCCGCTGTCGGCCACCGTCATCTCCACGCCATTG
>JBJTAA010000447.1:0-3611 GCA_046090525.1 Planctomycetota bacterium | reverse complement strand
CGTCTACCACACCTTCTCCGGCGTGATCTTCGACCACTGCACCTACCACCTGAAGAGCTTCAAGCGGGGCACGCCGCAGATCTGCGCCGTGTTCGGGCCGACCTGCGACGCCCTCGACACGATCAGCCTCGCCGAGCAGCTGCCCGAGCTCGAGATCGGCGACTACCTCTACAGCGAGAACATCGGCGCCTACTCGGCGGCGAGTTCCACCCACTTCAACGGCTTTCCGCCGGCGAAGGTGGTACACGTGAACCGCTGACGCCCGGCCAGACGATGCCGGCCGCGAAGTGGGAATTTCGGGGTGCGCGACGGCGTATCGGCCGTTGGCAGGCGCCGGTATACTTCCGCGGCGGGTTGGCGTTGAGGCGTGTGATCGGGGATCTCGTCGCGGAGGGCTTTGCCATGGCTGCTCGGGTCGATCGGTCGGCTGCGAACGTTTCACTGGCCCGTCGCCGGGCCCGGCTCCCCGCCTTCGGCGTCGTCGAGCAGCTCGAGACCCGGGGCATGCTCAGTGGCATCGGCGTCGCCGTGCCGCCACCGGCCGTGGCCGATTCGCCCGTCGTCATCGCCCCCCAAAAGCGACCACGACCGTGATCGCCGCCCCGGTGGTGGCCCGGTTCGTCGTGGCGCTGCCGAAGGCGATCCCCGCGGCCGTGCCCGTCACGGCGATGCTCGTGGCGCTCGACGCCCAGCCCGTCATCGCCGCGAGCGGCCGGGCCGCGTCGAACCAGCGGAGAGGGCGGGATTCGAACCCGCGGTCCAGCTTTTGACCGGACACGTCTTTAGCAAAGACGCGCATTCGACCACTCTGCCACCTCTCCGGCCGGAAAATCCGCCTCTGGCGAATCTCCCGAGCCCGCTATTCTGGACGCCCGCTGCCCGTCCCGCAAGGAGGTCGGTTCCGGCATGGCCGTGATCGCGATCCGGTTTGAATCAGGAGCGTCATGGGCGGCGGTGGGATTCGCCCTCCTCTCCGCCGCCGCGAGCGGGGCGGCCGAGATGCTCGCCGCCTCAGTGTCGAGCATCACGGCCGAGGATGCGGCCCGGCACGTCGAAGTGCTCGCCGACGACGCCTTCGAAGGACGCGAGGGGGGCGCCCGCGGCGGTCGGGCGGCGGCCGCCTACATCGTCGAACAGATCGAGCCGCTCGGCTTCGAGCCGGCCGGCGACGACGGCTCGTACTACCAGGCCTTCGGTGCCGGTCTGCGGAACGTCCTGGCGGTGCTGCCCGGCAGCGACCCCACGCTCGCGCGGGAGATCGTCGTCGTCGGGGCCCACTACGACCACGTCGGCTACGGCAACGCCCAGAACAGTTTCGGGCCGTTCGGGTTCGTGCACAACGGTGCCGACGACAACGCCTCCGGCGTGGCCGGCCTGATCGAGGTGATGGAGGCGCTCGCGCGTCTCCCCCACCGGCCGCGGCGCACGATCCTGGTCGCTTTCTGGGACGGCGAGGAGCAGGGGCTCCTCGGGTCGAGCCACTTCCTGCGGGTGCGGCCGGCGGCGATCGCCGGCTGGCCGCTGGTCTGCTGCGTGAATCTCGACATGATCGGCCGGTTGCGGGATCGCCGGGTCGAGGTGTTCGGCGGCCGGACCTCCGCCGACCTGCGGGAGACGCTCGTGGCCGTCAACAGTGATCCGGGCAGCGGTGCGGATCTCGACCTCACCTTCGACTGGGATATCCGCGAGGACTCCGACCACTATGCCTTCATCATGGCCCGCATTCCCACCCTGATGCTGCACACGGGGCTTCATGACCAGTATCACCGCCCCAGCGACGACGTGGAGTTCGTCAACTTCGCCGGCATCCCGCCCGTCGCGAGGCTCACGCTGGCCCTCGTCCGGCAGCTCGCCGACGCCGCCGAGCGGCCGGCTTTTCGGGAGGCTGCGTTCGGGGAGTCGAACGCGACGCGGCGGCGGCTCGAGGAGCGGCGGCCGCCCGCCGGCCCGTCGCGCGGCCGGTGGGGCATCGTGACGCGGGCCGACCCCGGCGAGCCAGCCGCGCCGATCGTGGTGGGCGTGGCCCCCGATTCGCCGGCCGCGGCGGCCGGGCTGCGGGCGGGCGACCGGGTGAGGAGAGTCGATGGCCGGCGGTTCGTCGATCAGGCCGACATGGTGCGGCTGCTCGGCGAGGCGGCCGACGCCTGTCGCGTGGAACTCGAGCGGCGGGGCCGCCTGCTCGACCTCACGCTCCAGGCCACCCCCCGCTGACGGCCAGCGGGCGACGAGTCGGGGCGGAGAGATTCGAACTCTCGACCTCCTGGTCCCAAACCAGGCGCGCTAGCCAGACTGCGCTACGCCCCGAGGGCCCGGATTGTAGCACGCCCCCAGCCGCCGTCCGCCTATTCGCAGACGTGGTCGAGCAGCCGCTGGAACTCGTCGAGGCTGGCGAAGGGAATCACGATCCGGCCGGCCCCCTTGCCGTTGGCATGCACGACCACCTTGACGCCGAGCGCCCGCCGCAGCTGGGCCTCGACCGCGGCCACCTGGCTCGAGCGGCGCGTCGCCGGGCGGCCGGGCTTGCGCTTGGGCGGCGCGGCGGGGGCAGCGCTGGATTCGTCACTCCCGTCGTCAGCGCGGCCGTCCTCCGCCTCGTCGCGGCGAAGAATCTCCTGCACCTCCGTCTCCACGGCCCGCACCGAGAGCCCCTCGGCGGCCACGCGGTCGGCGAGCCGCACCTGCTCCGCCTCGTCGCCGAGCGGCAGGAGCGCCCTGGCGTGGCCCATCGAGAGCTTGCCGCCCCGGAGCCGTTCCTGGACCTTGGCCGGCAGTTCGAGCAGCCGGATCAGGTTGGCCACGTGGGACCGGTCGATCGAGAGCCGCTTGGCGAGCTCTTCCTGGGTGCAGCCCCAGGTGGCGAGGTACTGCTTGAAGCTGGCCGCCTTCTCGAGCGGGTCGAGGTCGCGGCGCTGGAGGTTCTCGACGATCGCGATCTCGGCCATCTGCCGGTCCTCGACCTCGAGGACGCGGGCGGGCACGCTCGTCCAGCCGAGCCGGCGGGCCGCGGCGAGCCGGCGCTGGCCGGCGATCAGTTGATAGCGGTCGCCCCGCGGCCGCACGACGATCGGCTGCACGAGACCGTGCTCGCGCAGGCTGTCGGTGAGCTCGGCGAGATCGGCGTCGCCGAGTTCGCTCCGCGGCTGCCAGGGATTGGGGTCGACGAGGGCGACGGCCAGGTCGTTCGAGGGCAGCGTGGCGGCCGCCTCCTCGACCTCGTCGGCGGCGTGGAGAATCAGCCGGGCGGCGCCCGAGCCGAGCCCCCCCGCGGCGGGCTTCGTCGCCAGCGCGGCCGAGCCGTCGGTGCGGGCCGCCGGTGCGGCCGGCTCGATGCCGGCCCGGCCGAGCAGGGCTTCCAGTCCACGTCCCAGGCGTCGTTCCCTACTCACAGTCGCGTACCTCCATCACGAGTTCCGTGTAGGCCCGCGCTCCCGGCGAGCGCGGCGCGTAGTCCAAGACACTTTGGGCGTGGCTGGGTGCCTCCGAGACGGCCACGTCCCGCGGCACGACCGTATCGAAGACGATCTCCCCGAAGAAGTCCCGCACCTCCGCCTCCACCTCCGCGGTGAGCTCGAGCGACGCGTCGTGCATCGTCAGCACGATGCCGCTGAAGG
>JBJTAA010000446.1:0-6218 GCA_046090525.1 Planctomycetota bacterium | reverse complement strand
CGCCGGAACCGGGTCGGTGTGAACGCGGCGACCTGCGTGATCCGGTCACGGCGTGACCCTCAGGAGCCCGGTTCCTCCGGAACCGGGTCGGTGTGAACGCGGCGAGCTGCGTGATCCGGTCACGGCGTGACCGGACTCCTGGGCTTCGCGGGCCACGGATGGCCGCGAAGCCGTGAATCTAGAACGCCACCACCAGCTGCGTCTGGATCGCCGTGCCTGTGAAGCCGGCCCGGTAGGGGTAGAGCACGTTGTTGGCGGGATTGCGGTGCATGTGCAGCGCCTCGAGCGTGAGCCGCGCCTGTCGGGAGCGGCGGAGGTAGGCGTTGAGCCCGCCGCCATATTCCTGGCCCGTGCCGAAGGGGCCGGTCACGACGCTCGAGCGGGCGTAGAGTTCGTAGGTGCGGGGCACGAAGCACCAGGAGACGTAGCCCATGCCCCCCTGGTCGAAGATGCTCGAGCGGTCGAAGGGCCCCGTTCCCTTGAAACTGTCGAGCAGGCGGAAGTAGTACTCGAAGTTCACCGCCCAGCCCCGGTACTTCAGGCCGGCATCCACGGTGGCGAGGTTGTAGACGAAGCTGTCGACCTTCGTGCCGGGCCCGAGGACGCCGGGGGTCGCCAGCGGCGTGCCGTCGGAGAGCCGCACGATCGTGTTTTCCGGATTCAGGTCGGGAATGATCCGGGAGTAGGTCGGGGCGTAGACGCCGCTCGTGCCGAGGCGGAGCGCCGGCTCGTCGTGGTGCTCCATGTCGCCCATGCCGAAGCCGAAGGGAGCCCAGGGCTCCCACCAGGTGTTGCCCGCGAAGGCCATCGAGGTGCCACGGCGGAGCACGCCCGCCGTGCCGCCATCGATCGCGTTCCAGACGCCAGCCTGGTAGTGCACGGTCTTCTCGGCGAGTGCGCCGGCCGCCAACACGCCGGGGCTGAAGCCCGGCCGGAAGAAGGTGTTCGCCATGCTGCGATCCACGCCGAGCGTCCAGGAAGCGGGATCGATCCACTCGCGGGTGCCCGGCACCGGGGTCACGCCGACCCCGACGGTGGCCGCCTCGCTGAACTTCCAGCCCGCGATGCCGATCGGCACGACGCCGAACGTGATGCCGATGTCGGACGTGCCGAACAGGCTGAAACTGTAGATCAGCCGCTCGTCCACGACGTGGCCGGCGAAGTTGATCAGGTAGCGGTTCAGGTTGAAGGTGTTGATGTTGTTGACGGGCCGCACGTCGCCGACCGCGTTGGTCCACTGCGTGGCCGAGCGGGCGAACTCGAACCAGCGGAGCTGCATGTAGCCGCTCAGCGCCAGCGCGAAGGGAAACTCGCCGCTCTTGGGCCGAGAGGCGTGGAGCAGCAGTCCCTTGGGGGGCACGAGATCGGTGGCGGGGATGTAGCGGGGCCGGGGGATCCCAGCCAGGCGGGCGGCCACGGCCGCATCGACGAGTTGCTCGAGATCCTCGGCCGCGATGTCTTCCGGCAGATCCACATCCGTCGCGTCACCAGCGTCGTGCGCCACGAGGGCGGCTGGCTCGGGGGCCGGAGGCGGCGGATCGCTCGCTGCTGCGATGCACGCCCCCACGGCCGCTGCCCACAGGAGCGAAACGACGGGCAGGCCACGACGGGTGGGGAGGGGGCTGCGCATGGAAAATCCCACCATCAGAATCGGGTGGGGTTGCAGCGATTCTGCAGGCTTTCCGGGCTGGGGAAGATGCGCTAGCTGGCGTGGCGGCGGGTGTTGGATCCCGGTCACGCCGGAACCCAAGGAGCCCGGTTCCGCCGGAACCGGTTTCAAGAAGCCGAATCCCTCATCATCCGGTCCCGGCGGGACCGGACTCCTGGGCCGGAACCGGTTTCAATAATCCGAATCCCTCGTCATCCGGTCCCGGCGGGACCGGACTCCTGGGCCTTGACGCCGCGAATCCGACGCCTAGATTCTATTTGATTTCCAAATAATCCCGATCCGGACTATTTGGATTTCTCATCAGGGACGAGGCGGAAACTGCGTTCCTGGGCCGCGTTGCAGCGGGATTCCATGAACCTCAAGTCCCTCAAGATCTTCTGCGACATCGTCTCCCGCCGGAGTTTCTCCCGGGCGGCCGAGGCCAATGGCATTTCGCAGTCGGGGGCCAGCCAGGTGGTCGGCCAACTGGAGAGCCACCTGGGTGTGCAGTTGATCGAACGGTCGAAGCGCCCGCTCGTGCCCACCCGCGAGGGCCAGGCCTTCTATGACGGCTGCCGGCAGCTGATCGCCCACTACGAGGCGCTCGAGGACGAGGTCCGCACGCTGCACGAGGAGGTGGCGGGCCGGGTCCGCGTCGCGGCGATCTACTCCGTCGGCCTCCACCACATGAGCCGCTACGTGCAGGAGTTTCGCGGGCAGTTCCCCAAGGCGAACGTGCGGCTCGAGTATCTCCATCCCGAGCGGGTGCTCGAATCGGTCGAAAACGGCGACGCGGACCTCGGCATCGTGAGTTACCCGCGGGGCACGCGGCTCGTGGAGGCCGAGCCCTGGCGCGAGGAGCGGCTGGTGATCGTCTGCTCGCCCGAGAATCCCCTCGCGGCCAGCGACGAGGCGCCGCTCGCCGCGCTCGCCGGGCGTCCGATGGTGGCCTTCGACCCCGATCTCGTCATCCGCCACGAGATCGACCGCGTGCTCGAAGCCCACGACGTCGCGCCGGAGATCGTGATGGAGTTCGACAACATCGAGACGATCAAGCGGGCCCTCGAGATCGACGCGGGCTTCGCGATCCTTCCCGAGCCGACGGTGCTCCGCGAGGTGGCCGCCGGCACGCTCGCCCGCGTCCGGGTCGCCGAGCCCCAGGCGGCCGACCGGCTGATCCGGCCCCTGGGCATCATCCGCGGCCGCAACCGGCCGCTCGCCCCCACCGCGCAGCGCTTCCTCGACCTGCTCCGCAGCCACGCGGCCGACCTCGAGCCGCTCTCGGCCGCCGCTTCTTGACCGCCCCGCTCACCTCCCCGATGGAACGACGACGAGCCATGTCCGACCCGACCAATCGCCCCGCCCGCCCCGGCCTTCCAGCCCCGCAGGGCCTCTACGACCCCGCCACCGAGCACGATGCCTGCGGCGTCGGCTTCGTGGTCAACATGCACGGTCGCAAGAGCCACCGCATCGTCCGCCAAGGACTCGAGGTGCTCGAAAACCTCACCCACCGCGGCGCCTGCGGCTGCGACCCGCTGACGGGCGACGGGGCCGGCATCCTGGTGCAGATGCCGCACGAGTTCTTCGCCGCGGTGGCGCCGCAGGCGGGCATCCGGCTGCCGGCGCCGGGCGATTGGGCGGCCGGCAACATCTTCCTGCCCCCGTCCGAGGGCGACCGCGAGGCGGCCGAGACCTTCTTCGAGAAGCTCTGCGGCGAGGAGGGGCTCGAGTTCCTCGGCTGGCGGACGGTGCCCACCGACAACTCCTCGATCGGCGGCACCGCCCGCGACGTCGAGCCCTTCATCCGCCAGGCCTTCGTCGGCCGCGGCAAGAAGGTCTCCCGCGAGCACTTCGAGTGGAAGTTGTTCGTGCTCCGCAAGCGGTTCGGCATCGAGATCGGCTCGCTCGGCCTCTCGGAGCAGGCCTTCATCTACGCCTGCTCGCTCTCCGCCAAGACGATCGTCTACAAGGGGCTGCTCCTGGCCGACCAGGTCGCGAAGTACTACCCCGACCTCTCCGACGAGCGGCTGGCGAGCGCGCTGGCCCTCGTCCACCAGCGGTACAGCACCAACACCTTCCCCACCTGGGATCTCGCGCATCCCTTCCGCTACCTCGCCCACAACGGCGAGATCAACACCGTCCGCGGCAACATCAACTGGATGCACGCCCGCGAGAGCATGCTCGCCCATCCGGTGTTCGGGCCCGATCTCGCCAAGATCAAGCCCGTGATCCGTGAGGGGGGCAGCGACTCGGCCTGCTTCGACAACGCGCTCGAGCTGCTCGTGCTCACCGGCCGGCCGCTCGAGGAGGCGGTGAGCATGTGCATCCCCGAGCCGTGGAGCGGCCACGAGAGCATGCCCGACGACCTCAAGGCCTACTACGAGTATCAGGCCTGCCTGATGGAGCCCTGGGACGGCCCGGCGGCGGTGGCCTTCACCGACGGCGTGCGGATCGGCGCCACGCTCGACCGCAACGGGCTGCGGCCCGGCCGCTGGTGGCAGATGAAGGACGGACTCGTCGTGATGGCGAGTGAGGCCGGCGTGCTCCAGTTGCCGGCGGCCGAGGTGGTCCGCAAGGGCCGCCTCCAGCCGGGCCGGATGTTCCTCGTCGACACCAAGGAAGGACGGATCATCGAGGACGACGAGATCAAGCGGAAGCTCGCCACGGCCAAGCCGTGGCGGGAATGGGTGGCGGCGAACCAGGTCCGGCTCGACGCCCTGGCCGACCCCCCGGGCCTCCCCGACGTGACCACGTCGCGGGCCGTGCGGCCCGAGGACGTCGCGCCGGCTCCGAACGGCCACGCGAACGGCAACGGTCACGCTCCTGCCGCCCCGGCCGCCGCCGACCCCTGGCGGGCGGCCGGCGTGGCGGGCGAACGGGCGAGCCTGCTCGAGCTGCAGCGGGCGTTCGGCTACACGCTCGAGGACCTGCGGGTGATCCTCGGGCCGATGGCCACCGCCGGCGCCGAGCCGATCGGCTCGATGGGCAACGACACGCCGCTCGCCGTCCTCTCGGACCGTCCGCAGGTGCTCGCCAACTACTTCAAGCAGCTCTTCGCCCAGGTGACCAACCCGCCCCTCGACGCGATCCGCGAGGAGATCATCACCTCGATGATCACCACGATCGGCAGCGAGGGGAACCTGCTGGCCGCCACGCCCGAGCAGGCCCGGCTCCTGCGGCTCGAGACGCCGATCATCACCAACGCCGAGTGCGCCCGGATCAAGGCGCTGGGGTCCGGAGCGGTGGCCGAGCACCCCGGGCTCCTCGCCCGCACGCTGTCGCTCCTGTTCCCGGCCGCCGCGGGCGGCGAGGGGATGCGGCGGCGGCTCGACGAGCTGCGGGCCGAGGCGTCGGCCGCGCTCGCCGCGGGCGTCACGATCCTCGTGCTCTCGGATCGCGGCGTGTCGGCCGACCAGGCCGCCGTGCCGAGCCTCCTGGCCACGGCGGCCGTCCACCACCACTTGGTCCGCGAGGGCACGCGGACCCGCTGCGGCCTGGTCGTGGAGACGGGCGAGGCCCGGGAGGTGCACCACTTCGCCACCCTCACGGGCTACGGGGCCGGCGCCGTGAACCCGTATGTCGCGTTCGCCACGATCGACCAGATGCAGGCCGAGCGGATGATCGACCCCGACACCCCGCGGGAGAAGCTGCACAAGAACTTCGTCAAGGCGGCCAGCAAGGGCCTCCTCAAGGTGATGAGCAAGATGGGCATCTCCACGCAGCATAGCTACCGCGGGGCCCAGATCTTCGAGGCCGTGGGGCTCGAGCGGCCGTTCATCGACGAGTTCTTCACCCGCACGGCCAGCCGGATCGGTGGTATCGGCCTGACCGAGGTGGCCGAGGAGACGCTCCGCCGGCACGAGCATGCCTGGCCGAAGACCAGCGTGCCGCAGACGCTCGAGCTCGACGTCGGCGGCCGCTATGCCTGGCGGCGGAAGGGCGAGGCCCACATCTTCAATCCCGACGTGGTCGCCGCCCTCCAGCGGTCCACGCAGATCAACAGCCGCGACGAGTTCAAGAAGTTCCAGCGGCTGATCGACGAGCAGCAGACGAAGCTGCTCACGCTCCGCGGGCTGCTCGACTTCAGGTGGGCGCGGGAGCCGATCCCGCTGGAGGAGGTCGAGCCGGCCAAGGAGATCGTGAGGCGGTTCGCCACCGGCGCGATGTCCTACGGGTCGATTTCCAAGGAGGCTCATGAGACCCTCGCGGTCGCCATGAACCGGCTCGGTGGCTGGAGCAACACCGGCGAAGGGGGCGAGGATCCCGTCCGCTACCAGCTCGAGCCCAACGGCGACAGCAAGAACTCGAAGATCAAGCAGGTGGCCAGCGGCCGCTTCGGCGTGACGAGCCTGTACCTCGTCAACGCCAAGGAGCTGCAGATCAAGATGGCCCAGGGGGCGAAGCCCGGCGAGGGGGGCCAGCTGCCCGGCCACAAGGTCGACCGGGAGATCGCCCGCATCCGCCACTCGACGCCGGGCGTGGGCCTGATCTCACCCCCGCCGCACCACGACATCTACTCGATCGAGGATCTGGCCCAGCTGATCCACGACCTCAAGAACGCCAACCACCA
>JBJTAA010000445.1:0-8151 GCA_046090525.1 Planctomycetota bacterium | reverse complement strand
ACCGGCTCTAGGCCACGCGCAGCGGAAAGCAAATAAGTGGCAGCGGGATTCCATCCCGCTGAAGATGCATCGGGATGGTGGACGCATTCCACGGGTCACAGACCCGTGGCCACTGTTTCGGCACGGAGCCGTAACCAGCGTGAAACGGCGTGCGACCAGGCGCAACAAGGGACGAGCGGGGCGTTGCCCGTGCCCCGGAGCCGGGCTGTGCGTGCCAGCGAAGCCCCGACCAATCCGCCTTCGGCGGATCGGTGCCCGGCGAAAGCGCAGCAGGCACGCAGTGAGCGGAGGGCACGATGCCCTCCGCGAGCGTCCGGCGATGGGGCATGGGATACCCCGAGCGTGATCCGGTCACGGCGTGACCGGACTCCTGGCCGCGTGACCGGACTCCCGGTTACTTCTGCCCCTGGCCCATCTGGAAGGCCGGCTTGCCGTCGAAGTAGTAGAGCCCCTCGGTCTTGATGAACTCGAGGCCCGACTTGGTGACCCGGTCGAGCAGGGCCACCGCGTCGGCATGCGAGAGGGCCGGTCCGTTGTCGGGATCGTCGACCATGAACCGGCACCGCCAGTGGTCGCAGAGCAGCGTCTGGGCGAAGCCGTCGGGCCAGACCGACATGCCACGGCTCGAGATCATCCGCAGCTTGAGCCCGCCGGCGTCGCAAGTCTGCATCGCCGCGGCCACCTCCTCGGTCTTGCCCACGTGCTCGCAAAAGACGTCGATGCCCACGAGTTTGCGGACCACCTTCGGCCGCACGTAGGGGGGATTCGTGTCGATCACGCTCTTGCTGCGGCTATAGCTCACCGCTGGGAGCTTCTCGGGCTTCCGGCCCATGCGGGCGGCCACCGCCTGGGCGAACTCCCGCGTGCCGACCTTCTGCGTGCTGACGCCCTCCTCGTAGATGTCGTAGGTGTGGATGCCGTCCTCGATCGTCTTCAGCCAGGCGTTGTGGGCCCGCTCGGCCGCCTCCACCTGGCCGATGTGGAGGAGCATCATCACGGAGCCGAGGAACAGGCCCGACGGGTTCGCCAGGTTCTGCCCGGCCCGCCGCGGGGCCGAGCCGTGGATCGCCTCGAACATCGCGTGCTCCGGGCCGATGTTGGACGAGCCCGCCAGGCCCACCGAGCCGGCGATCTGGGCCGCCACGTCGCTCAGGATGTCGCCGTAGAGGTTCGGCATCACCACCACGTCGAAGGCCTCCGGCGTGTCGGCGAGCTTGGCCGCGCCGATGTCAACGATCCAGTGCTCCTTCTCGATGTCGGGATACTCGCCGGAGATCTCGTCGAAGATCTTGTGGAACAGGCCGTCCGTGATCTTCATGATGTTGTCTTTGGTGAAGCAGGTCACCTTCTTGCGGCCGTTGGCCTTCGCATACTCGAAGGCGTAGCGGACGATGCGTTCCGTGCCCTGGCGGGTGATCAGCTTCAGGCACTGGGTGACGTCGACCGTCTGCTGGTGCTCGATGCCGGCGTAGAGATCCTCCTCGTTCTCCCGCACGATCACCACGTCCATCTTGGGGTGCTTGGTCTGCACGAACGGGTGATACGAGACACAGGGGCGGACGTTGGCGTAGAGCCCGAGCGCCTTGCGGGTGGTGACGTTGAGGCTCTTGTATCCGCCCCCCTGGGGCGTCGTGATCGGGGCATTGAGGAACCCCTTCGTCCGCAGGATCGACTCGAAGGCATCCTTCGAGATGCCCGCCGAGTTGCCGCGGAGATACTCCTGCTCGCCGATCGAGATCTCCTCGATGTCGAGGGCGGCGCCGGCCTCCTTGAGGATGTGGAGGGTGGCGTCCATGATCTCGGGGCCGATGCCGTCGCCCTTGGCGACGGTGATGCTGGTGCGCTGGCTCATGCGGAGTGGGCTTCCGGGCGGGGTGACGGGGGAACGACGCAGGGCCGCCAGAATACGGCCTCGCCCGCCGCCGGCAAACCCTCCCCGCGGAGCGACGGACGGGCGGCGGCCTCGCGCCGCCGGGCCCGGCCGCCTCAGGCCCGCACGAGCACCTGCTGCACGTCGCGGAGGTAGCGCTGCCGCATGTTGCTCAGCAGCATGCCGAGATAGGCGTTGGCGCCGAGCGACATGAAGAGCGCGATCAGGCTGCCGATCAGCCAGCCCCAGGGCCGCTCGGCCTCCGCGACGGCGGCCAGCGTCGCGGCCTCCGCGGGACGGGCCGAGGCGACCGCCACCGGCGTCACCCGCCGCGGCCGCTTGGCAGCCTCGATCACCGACCGCTCAACGGCGGGCGGCCAGGCGTACCACGTAGATGCGGACACGGCGGACGTCGCGGGAGTCGGGGGGCACGTCGCTCGTGAACTGGTAGGGGCTGCCGCCGGTCACGAGGTCGGGCTCGACCCGCACGAGGTAGTCGCCCCCGCCGGCGTCGTCCGGCAGGTAGGCGGCCTCGATCCCAGTGGCCAGCAGGGCGGCCAGGGCCATCACGCATTCCACGATCATCGCTCGTCCCCTCGCAGAGGCCGCCGGAAAGCCGGCGGATGGTGTCGGTGCAGGAAGCAACGCGTCGGCCGGCCGGCCGCGGCGTGCTGTGGCCAGATTTCAACCTCCCGGGCCGTCGTCATGCAACTCCGGCCGGCGGGACGTGCCCCGGCGGCGCCCCCCTGTCGGCGGCCTGGCGCCCGCCCGCCGCCGCGTTGCCCCCCTCCAGGCTGTCGATTTCCGCGGCCAGCATCGTGAGGGCGGCCTGCAGGAAGGCCACGGCGATGGGCCCCACGAAGATGCCGATGGGCCCCAGGGCGGTGACGCCCCCGAGCACGCTCAGCAGGGCCAGGAGCGGGTGCAGTTTCGACTGCCCCTGGAGCACGAGCGGCTTGATCACGTTGTCGATCGACGACACGACCAGGAGCCCCCAGGCGGCGAGCCCCGCGGCGGCCCAGGTGTCTTTGACGAAGAACAGGAGGTAGAGGCTCGCCGATCCCCACACGGCCGCCGCCCCGACCAGCGGCACCATCGCCATGAAGAAGGTCAGCAACGTCAGCAGAAACACGTTGTCGAGCCCGGCCACCGCGTAGCCGAGGCCGCCGAGCGCCGCCTGCACGATCGCGGCCAGGAGCGTTGCGCTCACGACGGCCCGGCTGACCTCCTCGAACTCCTCGAGCAGCTGCCACTGGTAGCGGACGTCGAGCGGCACGAGCCGCATCGCCGCCGCGAGCATCCGCGGCCCGTCGGCCAGGAAGTAGAAGAAGCCGACCACCGTCACCACGAGCCCGATCAGCAGCTTGCCGAGCACGCGGGGCGCGCGGGCGGCCACCGGGCCGATCCACTGCTCGACGGCACCGCGAAGCTCGCCGTTCACTTCCTCCGCCGTGACGCGCATTCCCGTCACCTCGTTGAACCGCGCGACCAGCCCGTCGAGCACCGCCGGGTCGAGCTTCACGCCCTCGGGGCTGCGGGCCATCGCCGCCGCGTCGGCGCCGGCCCGGGTCACGAGCAGGCCCAGCGGCACGAGCACGATCACGAGCACGAGCACCGTCGTAAGCCCCGCCGCCACCCAGTCGGAGAGCCCGAAGCGGCTTCGCAGGCGCCGGTGCAGCGGGCTGAAGATCACCACCAGCATCGCCGCCAAGAGCAGCGGCAGCAGGAACGAGGCCATGACCCGCAGGGAGAGCAGGCCGAACAGGACGACCAGCCCCAAGAGCACCGCGAACGAGACCATCCGCGTCATGCGGGGCAGGCGACCGTCGTCGGGAGGGGGGCTCGGCATGCCGAGAGTCTACCGTCGCGGCAATTTGAGGCACGGTCGTCGCCGCCGGTTGACACTGCCTCCCCCGCGCGGGCAGGCTATTCAGCCGTGGCGTCTACCACCCTGCTCATCGCTGATGA
Source organism: Planctomycetota bacterium (assembly GCA_046090525.1). Classification (GTDB taxonomy): domain Bacteria; phylum Planctomycetota; class Planctomycetia; order Pirellulales; family UBA1268; genus QWPN01. The sequence goes on along the minus strand of JBJTAA010000445.1, from coordinate 4,313 downwards.
TCATGAGGTGATCCGCAGGGGGCTCGTGAGCCTGTTCGCGGATTCCGAGATCGAGGTCTGCGGTGAGGCCGCCACGGCGGACGAGGCGGTGCGGCTGGCCCGCAAGCTCAAGCCGACCGTCGTGCTGCTCGACGTGCGGTTCGGCGAGGCCGACGGCCTCGAGACGGCGAAACTGATCCGTTCGGCCGCTCCAGCGACGCGGCTCGTGATGTTTTCGGCCTTCGACAATCCGACCTACGTCGCCCGGGCCGTCGCGGCCGGCGCCCACGACTACCTCCTCAAGACCAGCTCCCGGTCCGACCTGATCGCGGCGGTGAAGGCGGCCGCGGCCGGCGAGAACGCCACCCGGATGGGTGAGCTCCGGCGGGTCGCCAGCCAGATGTCGCGTCGCGAGCGGGGCGGCGTGACCGGCGTGCCGCTCACGCCCCGCGAGGCGCAGGTGCTCCGGCTCGTGGCGATGGGGCTCTCCAACCAGGAGATCGCCGACTCGCTCGAGATCAGCGTGGAGACGGTGAAGGAGCACGTGCAAAACCTGCTCCGCAAGCTCGGCGTCGGCGACCGCACGCAGGCGGCCGTCTGGGCGCTGCGGCACGGGCTCGCCTGAGCGACCTTCTCACCCGCGGCCGCGAGGGTGGCCACAATTGACCGCAGACGACCGCACCAGCCCGCCCGCCGCGGCCCGGCCGCCGGTCGATTCCGCCGCCAGCGGCGATACGCTGCCCACGTCCGAACTGCTCTCGCGGCGGTCGACCGACTTCGGGCTCGGCGACGACCGGTGCGAGCCGCGCGGCCCCGACCCGCTCGTGGGCCGTGATCTCGGCGGCGTGGTGATCGAGCGGCTCGTCGCCCAGGGGGGCATGGGCCGGGTCTATGCCGCGAGGCAGCGGTCGCCCGACCGCACCGTGGCGGTCAAGGTGATGCGGCCCGGCCGCCGGTCACCCGCGGCGGCGACGCGGTTTCAGCGAGAGGCGGAGCTGCTCGGCCGGCTGCGGCACCCGGGGATCGCCCAGGTGTTCCTGGCCGGAGTGTGTCTCGTCGACGGTGACGAGACGCCGTACTTCGTGATGGAGTTCGTGCCCGACGCCGAGACGCTCGTGCAGGCGTGCGACCGCCGCGGGCTCGATCCGCGGCGACGGCTGGAGGCCTTCCTCGAGGTCTGTCGGGCCGTCGCCCATGGCCACGCCTGCGGGATCGTGCACCGCGACCTGAAGCCGGGCAACATCCTGGTCGACGGGGAGGGACGCCCCAAGGTGATCGACTTCGGGGTCGCCAGGCTCGCCGACGACGACGTGGACGGCGGCACCGAGACGGGCGAGTTCCTGGGCACACGCCGCTATTCGAGCCCCGAGCAGTCCGCCGGGGAGGCGGTCGACGCCCGCACCGACGTCTACGCACTGGGCGTGATCCTGCACGAGCTGCTCACGGGCCGGCCGCCCCTCGACCTGGCGGGCAAGTCGCTCGCGGAGACGGCGCGAATCCTCCGGGAGGAACCGCCGGCGCCCCTGCGGATCGCCGACCGCAGCCTCGGCCGCGGCCTCGAGGCAGTCGCAGGCCGGTGCCTCGCGAAGCGGCCGGGCGACCGCTACGCCTCGGCGGCCGACCTCGCGGCCGACGTGCAGCGACTCCTCGAAGGGCTGCCGACCGTCGCTCGCCGGCCGGGACCGCTCGCCGCGGCGGCCGGCTGGAGCCGGCGGCATCCCGCGCTTGCAACCGGCTTCGTGGCAGCGGTCTTCTCGGCCGCGCTGGTGGCGGCCGCGGTCCGGCCGCACGCGCCCCGCACCGCCGCCGGGCCGGGCCCGAGGGCGTGGTTTCCCACCATCTCGAGCGTGCGGACCACGCCCCTGCAGTGGCTGAACATCGCCTTCGACGAGCCGGTGCGGTCACTCGCCGTCACCGACTTTCGGCTCACGCGGGACGGCGCGGCGGTGCCGCTCGAGGGAGTCACCATCAGCGGCGACCGCGATCAGTGGGAGCTTCGCGGCCTGGAAAAGGCGACGGGGGCGGAGGGCCGCTACGCCCTCGAACTCGCGGGCACGGCCACGACGCCGGTTGACCTCGCCGGCCGGCGGCTCGCTGCGCCGGTCCGCGTCGAGTGGCGGATGCCGCCCTATCGGGAGATCGCGTTCAACCTGTTCGACGACGGCTGGCGACGGCATGTCGTCTCGATGACCGACGTGGAGTGCGCGGCGGAACGTCACGCCGGCAGTTGCACCTTCATCCGCCCGACCGTGCCGAACCGCGAGGGATCGATCGTGATGAAGTTCGAGGCGCCCTTCGAGATCCGGGCGGCCACGCTGACGGCGGCGATCGCGGTCTGGACCACGGGCGACCCCTTCCCCTACGACCCGCGGGCCAAGGCGGCGCTCGACGTGTCGGCCGACGGTGTCCGCTGGACGAATCTCGACACCCGCGAGGCGAACCGCGGCGGCACCGGCGGCGGGCCCTTCGACATCAAGGACGTGGTCGCCGGCTCCCGCGTGGTGTGGGTGAGGGCGAGGCTCACGGCGGAGCGCAGCTGGCCGGGCGACGGGCTGATTTACGCGCAGTTCCTGCGGACCGATCCCGAGCGGCCGGGCGAACCCGCGCTGCGGCTCGGCCTCGCGGGCCCTGATCCCGACGCCCGCCGGCCGCCCCCCGACACGCCGGCAGCCGACGGCTGACCCCGATCCCACTCGAGCCCCCGTCCAGGAGCTGCCTGCTCCGTGAATCAAGGCGGGGTTGCCCGTGTCCCCGAGCGGGCTGTGGAAGCAAGCGGAGCCAGGGATGGCGAAGCGCAGCGGACACGCAGTGAACGAAGGCCTGGAGGGCCGGAGTGAACGTCCGACGAGAGGACACGGGCGACCCCGACGAGCGACAAGGCCTGCGGCCATTCAGTGGGCGACGGCGAGCATCCAGGCGGCGAGCAGCGCGCGGGCCGTCCAGAGCACCGTCCGCAGCCAGTTGCTCCGCACGAGCGCGGCCACCGTCTCGGGCCCGTGCCCCTCGCGGGCCAGCCGGGCGTGAAGCGGCATCTGCACCGCGAGCGTCGAGAGCCACAGCAGCGCCACCATCACGAGCCCGACGACCGCCGCACCGCGACCGACGGCCGCGGGCGGCTGGATCACGAGCCAGGCGGCCGCGACCGCCTCGACGAGCATCGGCGGCAGCACCACCCACGACGTGCGCCGCTGGTTTTCGAGCGCGTAGCCGGGCGCGTCGGCCGCCGCGAACAGCGGATAGTGCACCGCCTGCACGAACCAGATGATGCCCGCCATCATGCCCGAGGCCACCGCCTGGGCGGCGAGCAGCGTGGTGGGAAGGCTCATCGGCCGCTCCTCGGGGTCGGTGTCAGTACCGCGGCGTCGTAGGGTCGACCTCGAGCGACCAGGCATCGATGCCGCCGGCCATGCTCTGCACCTGCGGGAAGCCCCGCTCCAGGAGATACCGCGCCACCCGCAGGCTGCGGACGCCGTGGTGGCAGTGGACCACGATCCGGCCCGCGCGGTGTGGCTCGAGTTCGGCGAGCCGTTCGGGGATCGTCTGCATCGGGATCAGCACCGCCCCGTCGATGCGGGCGATCGCGTGCTCGTCGGGCTCGCGGCAATCGAGCAGGAGGAACGATTCGCCGGCGGCCCGCAGGGCCGCGACCCCCTGCGGGTCGATCTCGAGCGTGTCAGCGTTCATGCCGGCGAACCCATCTCCCGGGAGTCGCGACAGCATAGCCTCGCCGCCGGTTTTGGCGGCCCGACGCGGCGGCCGGGGCGGACACGAGCGTGCCCGCCCCGGTCCGTCCGCCCGTGATCACCTCGCGAACGAGGCGAAGCCCGCGGCCTGCGTGCGGGTGGCCCGCAACATGGCCACGAGCACCGCGGCCCGGGGCGAGAGGATCGTCAGCCCGTAGAGGAGCCGGTCCTGCCGGGTGGCCGGCGGGGTGCGGAGGAGCGCCGCGACCGGGCTGATGCGGGGCGAGATCACGCCCAGGCCGGCGAGTCGGCCGGCCTGTGACTTGAAGCCGCCGAGCTGCACGATCGAGACCATGTTGCTCAGCCGCGGGGCGATCAGGCCCAGGGGGCTGGCCGTCGGCATGCCGGGCGGCGTTGGGAAGGGCGAGCGGTTCAGGCGGCCGAGCAGACCGCCGGCCGCGGGACGGCTGGAGGTCACGCGGGTGAAGGGCTGCTGGGCCACGAGGTCACGGGTCGAGGCGGCCAGCACGGCGAGGGCGAGGATCGACATCCGAATCAGACGAACCATGGGACGTTCCTTGGGAGTGGCATGGAATCCCGTGAACCGCTTCCTTGCGGCACATCGCCGCCGGAGCCCACGGGCTCTCGAGT
>JBJTAA010000444.1:0-2555 GCA_046090525.1 Planctomycetota bacterium | reverse complement strand
CGGCGGCGCTCCCCCCCCCAGAGTTCGATGCGGCCGTGGTCGCCGAGCGTGAACCGCCGGCCCTGCGGGTCGAGCCAGGTCAGGGCCGCGGGCGGCTCGTCCCGCTCGACGGCCGGCTCGGCCGGCGGGTCGGCGAGCAGCGCGTCCACCGTCGGCTGCTTCGAGACCTGCGTCTGGATCCGCACGAGCCGGGCATAGAGCCCGTCGGCGGCGAGCAGTTCGGCATGGGTGCCCTGCTCCACCAGCCGCCCCCGGTCGAAGCCGAGGATCCGGTCGGCGTTGCGGAGCGTGGAGAGCCGATGGGCGATCGCGATCGTCGTCCGGCCGCGGACGAGCGCGGCCAGGGCCCGCTGGATCTCCCGCTCGGCCTCGGCGTCGATCGAGCTCGTGGCCTCGTCGAGCACGAGAATCGCCGGATCGGCCAGGAGCGTGCGGGCGATCGAGAGCCGCTGCTTCTCGCCCCCCGACAGGCCGGCGCCCCGCTCGCCCAGGAGCGTCTCGTAGGCCAGCGGCTGGCGGCAGACGAAGTCGTGGGCCCCCGCCGCCTTGGCCGCGGCCAGGCCCTCCTCGATCGTGGCCTGCGGCCGGCCGTAGGCGAGGTTCTTCCAGATCGTGCCCCGAAACAGGAACGACTCCTGGAACACGATCCCCAATCGCTCCCGCAGCTGGCGGCCGGCCAGATGGCGGACGTCGATCCCGTCGATCTCGACGGCCCCCTGCTGGACGTCGTGAAACCGCGCGAGCAGGTTCACAAGCGTGCTCTTGCCCGAGCCGCTGCGGCCCACGATCCCGACCATCTCGCCCGGCGCCACGCTGAACGACACATCCCGCAGCACCGGCTGGTGCTCGTCGTAGCCGAAGGTGACGTCGCGGAAGGCGATCGCGCCCTGCGGCTCGTCCCAGGCGGCCGGCTCGGCCGGCTCCGTGATCAGGGCGGGCGTGTCGAGCAGTTCCAGCACCCGCTTGCTCCCGGAGAGAAAGCTCGTCAGCCAGGTGGTGAAGTTCGAGAGCGCGCCCAGCGGAGCGTAGAACATCGCCAGATACGCCAGGAAGGCGATCAGCTGGCCGAGGCTCATCTCGTTGCCGATCACGTCGCGACCGCCCACATACCAGACGATCAGGCCGCCGAGGCTGAACACGATCTGCATCGCGGCCGAGTAGCTCGCCCCGCTGAGCTCGACCCACTCCCGCCACCGCCTGAGATGGTCGCTCGCGGCCTGGAAGCGATCCTGCTCCCGCGGCTCCTGGGCGAAGGCCTTGACCACGCGGATGCCCGAGAGCATCCCGGAGAGCGCGGCCATCTGCTTGCTCGCCGCATCCCAGAGGCGGTAGTGCCGCGGGTAGACGTGCTGCCAGAAGATCCACGAGCCGAGGATCACGAGCGGCACCGGGATCAGCGTGAAGGCGGCGAGCTTGGGGTTGATCCAGACGAGCATCGCCCCCACCGCCACCAGCTGCACGATCTGGAGCAGGAAGCCCCCAGTGAACTGGTGGACGAGCCCGTGCAGCACCTCGCTGTCGTGGGCCACCCGGCTGATCATCGAGCTCACCTGGTGGCGGTCGTAGTAGGCCACGGAGAGCCCCTGGAGCTTCTCGACCATGTCGCGACGGAGCCGCGACGTCAGGCCGCTGCCGATCGTCGAGGCCAGCCGCCCCTTGAAGACCGCGACGAGCGAGAGCAACACCCGCGAGGCCGCGAGCGCGAGCACCACGACGAGCAAGGCCGTGCGGAAGTCGGGCTGCCCGGCCTGCCCCTCGGCGGCCCGGCCGGAGAGGATGTCGTCGACGAGATACTGCTGGAGCTTCGGGGGCACGAGCTCCGCCGCGACGCCGACGACCGTGAGCAGGCCGAGGAGCACCGCGCCGCGGGTGTGCGGGGCGACCAGGTCGGCCACCCGCCGAAGAATGCGGCCCTTCTGCAGGCAGCGGGGGCAGGCATCGTCGGCCGTGAGCAGCCGCAGCGAGCAACTCGGGCACCGCAGCGGATCGAGCGGCGCGGGGCCCAGCTCCGGCTCGGCCACCGACCCGCAGTCGCCCGCCGCCCGTTCGCGGGCGGCCTCGAGGGCGCGGGCCACCTTGTGGAACCGCGTGGCGAGGGCATTGGAGTAGCGGACGAGATCGACCCAGTCGCCGCCGACGCGGACCTGCAGCATCCCCCCGCCGATGCCGGCCGACGTCCGCACCCGGTCGAGATCGGCCCAGGCCACCTGCCGCAGCGACTTCCCGGGCGGCGGCGATCCCCGGGGGACCTCGCGGGACGCGACGGCCAGGCCGGCCGGCGACACGACCAGCCACTCGCTGGTGGGCCGACCATCGAGCGCGACGTCGGTGGCGACCGAAAACCAGGCCGCCGCGCCCGGTTCCCTGGCGGCGGCCGGCCTGACCTCGGGCCTCACGAGCGTGGCGCTGGATGCGGCGATCGAACGAGCCTCGTGCATGGGCGACCGCGGGGTGACTCCTGTCGTACGGATTCTACCGGCGGCGTGTTCGGCGGCAGACCCCGCCTGCCCTGGAAGCCCGCCACGGCCATCGCCGACCGCGTCGTGGGGCAGCCC
>JBJTAA010000443.1:0-22159 GCA_046090525.1 Planctomycetota bacterium | reverse complement strand
CCCGCCACCCGCGTGCCGGCTGCGTCGACCCGCAGCTCCCGCGACACGAAGCCCGCCAGCGGCACCCGCTTGGCCTCGGCGAGCGCGACCACGCCGTGCGCGAGCTCGCGGATCTCCCGCAGCTGGGCCGCGCCATGCGGGCCGATCGGCAGCCGCCCGCTTGCCTCGAGCGCTTCGAGCCATGCCGCCTCGCCGGCGGGGTCGGCCCCGAGCAGGCCGAGCAGTTCCTCGGCTGCCCGGCGGACCTCGCGGGGGGAAAACTCGAGCGGAAACGTGGCCGGCGTCGCGGGCTCGTCGGCCCGCCAGGTGTCGATGCCGAGGGTCTCTTCCAGGTGCAGCTTCAAGGGGTCGCCCGCCAGCCGCTCGAGCACCTCGAGCGCGATCACCGGCAGCGGCGGGATCGCCGCGGCGGCCGCCATGGGCCGCGGCTCCGGCTCCGATCCCAGCCGCGCCGAGACGGCGAGGGCCGCCGGGTCGTGGCTCCAGATCAGGCCCGGCTGTACGCCGCCCGGGAGGAAGTTGCGGCGGCCAAGCCCATGTCGCGGGTGGAGAATCTCGATGCCGGAGGGCTGCGCGGGATCGGCTCGGGTGACCCCGTGTCGGACGGCGAAGTCGACCAGCTCGGCCAGCGGCGTCACCAGCGGCACCGGCTCGTTGGTCTTGATGTTTTGGCCGGTGCAGGCGATGAGCAGGCGATCGGCGGCGGCGAGCAGGCAGTCGAGCAGGGCCCGGCGCTCGTCGATCCGGGGATCCGCATCGCCCACGAGCTGCTGCCGGGCCACGAGATCGTCGCCCTCGCTTTCGGACACGCCCACGACGCCGTCGTCGTAGCCGATCACGCAGATCACGCGGAAGGGCACGCCCCGGAGCGGCACCAGCGACGAGGCGGTGATGGCCCCGGTCCGGAGCGGCTGTCGGCCCGGCTTCTCGTCGAGCCAGCCGGTGATGAACTCGCGGACGTCGTCGAAGGGCACAGCCGCCTGCTCGGCCGCCGTGCCCGCGGCCGCCTCGCGGAGCCGCCGCAGGCAGGCGAGCGGCTCGACGAGGTCGCTGCACTCGCGGCCGCAGAGGTCGGCGAGCGTCGCCTCGATCGCGTCGCACCATGCGGCGACGGGGCGGGGCCCGGTCGTCAGCGACTCGAGCCGCTGGATGGCCGACAGGATGCGCACCAGCGGCGCGATCAGGAGCATGTCGGCCGTGTCGACGTCGGCCAGCGGTACCACGCCCCCCAGTTCGGCCCGCGGTGAGGCGTCGGGCAGGGCGGCACCCAGCAGCATCCGCTCGAGGCCCTGCTTCCAGGTGTGGATCTCCGGCAGGCCGGCGAGGCCGCAGCGGCCGCGGTGGGCCGCGTCGAGTCCCCACCGCACCTCGGCCCGCGCGACGAGATCGACCCAGCCGGCGGCCGTGTCGTCATCGACGTCGAAGGCGGCCCGCACCAGCGGATGGCCGGCGACGGCGAGCACCTCGTCCACGCCGCACCGCGCCGTGGGCAGCGTGAGCAGAGCCGCGAGCAGTTCGGCTCCCGGGCTCACCTCACGGATACCGCGGTCGGCGATGACCAGCGGCAGGCGGATGGTCACCGGGCGGCCTGCGGCGTCATGGCCCGTCACGGCGCGGCCGAAAGCGGCCACGAGGTGGGGCGCCGCCTGCTCGATGCAGGGGCTCACGATCGCGATGTCGCGGGGTTCGAGATCGGGAATCTCCTCGAAGCAGTGGAGGAGGGCCTCATGGATCACCTCCGCCTGCCGGGCCAGGTTGTGGCAGCGGTGGATGGTGAACGACCGGTCGGCGGCGAGTGAATGAGGCTCGGCCCGAGCTTCACCACCGGCCGCCACCGTGGCCTGCATCCGCCGCAGCAACGTGTCGGGCCGCGCGGCAGGCTCGTTTGCGCCGGCCGTCACGGCCACGCCCTGTGAAGCGAGCAGGACCTGAAGGTTGTGAGCGCCGTCGAGCCAGGTGGCCAGGAGCGGGTCGACACCGTCGATGAGCGCGGGCTCGGCGCGGCGGCGGGCGATGCCCGGTGAGGACTCCGGCAGCGACGCCGCGAGCCTCCGCTCGAGGCCCGGGGAAGGATGAATGAGGAGCACCTCGACGTCGCAGACCTCGCCGAGCTGCGCGAGGCACTCAAGTTGGGAGAGCGAGAGCGACTCGAGACCTGCCACGAGCAGCGGCCCACGGCCGGCCTGATGAGCAGCCGAGAGCCGGCTCGGCGGCGGCTCGCCGATCCTGTCCCGCACGCGCCGCCAGAGGTCGAACTGCCAACGGTCGGCCGGCGGCAGTTTGTCGGGCACCGGCTCGCCGTCGTGCATCTCGTCGCCAGTGGTGGGGTTGAGCACGGGGTTGGGCGGGTCGCGGTCCCACTCGCGGATCATCGCGGGTCGGCGGACGTGGTAGGCGTCGAAGCGACCAGCGATCCGGCGGGCCTCGAGCAGCGGGTGGCGAGCGTGGTCGAAGGGCCATGCGAGGCTGCTATCCTGCGTCAAGGCATGCAGCACGGCGAACGTGAGCCGGTCGATGCCCCAGGGATCGAGCCCGCCACGGGGCGGCTGCAGGAGCGCGGGGATCGAGCCGGGATAGGCGATCTCGACGTTGGCCACGATGCCGTCACCCGACGCCGGGCCGCTGGCTCCCAGCCGGCTTGCGAGCACCGCCTCGAGCCAGGCCCGCGCGCCGGCGTGGGGCACGATGATCCGCTGCCGCAGAAATGGGTCGCCGGACGAGGAGAGGAACCGGACCGCGGCCGGGACCACATCGGCCAGGCAGCGGACGAGTTTGACGCGGAGCGGCATGCGACGGGCGGGGGACTCGAGGAGCTGAGGGTTTCAGGAGAGCAGATCGTTGTATCAGTCCTCCCCTGACAGAGCGGGTCAGGGCAACCTGACGGCGGCGGGGGGCTTCACACCCGCCCTGGCAAGCTGGGCAAACGGGCCGGACCAAGGCGGCCGGCCTTGACCCACACAGTCGAAAGAATCATCAAAGTCCCCCCTTTAGTATGGACGATGGAACAGGGGGCGACGCTGGGATGCCGGCCGCCGCAACCCGCTCCCTCGAGCAGTCACAGGCGTCAGGATGCTATTCAGCCGGGCCGGCCAAATCGCCTTCGCACACTACCCGAAGACGGCGGGCTGCTCGCTGACTGCCTGGTTCCGGGAGCGGTTTCCCGACGCCGCCTACGTCGAGCCACGAAACTGCCACATGCCGGTGCGGACGTCGCTCGAGGGCCTCGGGCTGGTCACCGCCCGCCCCCGGCGGAACCGGCTGGTGCGGAACTGGCTGCGGCTGGTCGGCCGGGTCGCGCCCCGCCTGGTGGCCGAGACCCAGCGGGTCGACCTCAGGATCATCGGCGTCGTCCGTGAGCCCTTCGAGATGCTCGTCTCGCTCTACGAATACTGGCGGCGGTACGAGTTCAGCGAGGAGCCCGAGGCGGAACTGATCCGCACCGCCCGCACGGGCACCTTCCGCGAGTTTCTCTCGGTCGCCGTCGGCGACGGGCACCTCGCCAACTACGAGACCTACTTCGACGTCGGCGGCCCCGCGTGGCAAACCACCCGGCTGATCGACTTCCAGGCGCTCGAGCCCGGGCTGGCCCAGGTCTGCGAGGAGTTCGGTATCGAGCCTCCCGCCACCCTCGAACGCCTGAACGCCGCACCCCGGCAACGCCGTGATCTCGGAGACTACCTGGCCCAGGCCGGCAGCCTCGTCTTCGAGGTGCGGAGCCACTTCCGCTGGTATTACGAGGAGGCCGCCGGCATCATGATCCGCGGCCGGCGGACTACGGCCCGCCGGGCCGCCTGAGCCCACGTGGCCCGGAACGGGGCCACCCGAACGAGGTGCCGGCTGGCCATGCTCTACAGCCGATCCGCCAACATCGCCTTCGCTCACTACCCGAAGACGGCCGGGCATTCGCTGGTGGCCTGGTTGCGCCAAATGTTCCCGGACGTTGCGTTCGTCGACCCGCCGCCCGTCTACACGATCAGCCACTTCGCCGTCCGCGAGTCGCTCGAGCGACTCGGGCTGGCGATGCCGGCGGCCGGTTCGGCCCGTGGCGGCTGGCGGCGCCGCCTGCCGCGCTGGCTCGGCGGCCCGGCCGCCCCGTCGGAAGCCGGTGGCCTGAGGATCATCGGCGTCCTCCGCGAGCCCTTCGAGATGCTCGTCTCGCTCTATGAATACTGGCGGACCTACCAGTTTCACGAGCCACCCAAGCCGGAGCTCATCCGCGCTGCCCGCGAGCGGCCGTTCCCCGAGTTCCTCGCGATGGCCGTGGTCGACCAGCACGTACGGAACTACCGGGACTTCTTCGACGTCGGCGGCCCCGCGTGGCCCGCGACGAGGCTCCTGGCGTTCGAGTCGCTCGGGCCGGCCCTCGCCCGAGCCTGTCGCGAGTTCGGCGTGCCGCCGCCGGCCGAGGCGCTGGGCCACTGCAACACGGGCCCGCGACCCGGCCGCGACCTCGGTCCCTACCACGCGGCAGCCGGCGATCTTGTCGCCAGCGTGCGGCGGCACTTCGCTTGGTATTACGACGAGGGCGTGCGGGTGATGCTGCGGGGCTAAGCCGCTCGCCTGCGGATGCCGAGCTCCTCCATCCGCTTGGCCCACGAGCGGCGGAGCTTGTCGGCCTGCTTCTGGAACCAGGCCGCGGCACCGGAGGCGGGCACCGCGGCGGTGAGCCCGGCCGACTCCCAGAGCAGCTCGCTCAGTTCGCCGGGCGCGCGACTCATCGGCGGCGTCCGCAGCCAGCGATCGCGGGCGTCGAAGCTGGCAACGATCAGTCCGTCGCCGCTGAACGACTCGGGCACCGAGTGCTCGGCCAGGACCACCGCGCCCTGCGTGCGGAGCTCCTCCAGGCAGTCGTCGTGGGTCGAGGCCGAGCCGCTGATCGACTCGTGGTGGGTGGAGATCACGAGGAACCGCACCCGCTCGGCCGCCGCCGACCGCCGCATCGAGCGAATAAAGCCCGTCTCGGCCCCCTGCACGTCCATGTGCAAGAGCTCGATCGGCTCGTGGTCGACCTGCGCCTCGAGCGCCGGCATGTCGAGGCACTCGAGGCCCTCGTCACCAGCGGCGGGCCGATGCACCTCCCCCACGGCCGCCCGGATCAGCCGCGCCTCGCGGCCATTGAGGGCCAGGTTGCGGCGGCCGGTCTCGAGGTGCCGTGGCTCGGGCTCGACACATACCGCCCGCGAGCCCGGCACGGCGCCGAGATACCAGTTCGTGTAGAAGGCCCAGTAGGCGCCGAGTTCCACGAACAGCGTGCCCGGCCGCACGTGGGCCAGCAGCGCGTGAAAGATCAGCTCCTCCTGCGGTTCGTGGTGGCCGTGCAGGCCGGCGATGATCCGCGACATCCAATCCCCGTAATAGCCGTTGGCCAGGACGAGCGAGCCGTCGTGCATCACCTGCACCCGCTCGCCGTCGAGTTCGAAGATTCGGCCGGCGTCGCGGACCTTGGGGATCGGGTCGCTGTCGCGGCAGGCGAGCGTGATGGCGATGCGGACCTGGGCGGCATTCGGCAGCGAGGTGAGGGTGGGCGGCTCGAGCCACTGATCCGGGGCGTGGGCCGAGGCGATGGTGAGTTGGGTTGCAGTCATGGAAGGCGAGGTCGGGAAGCGGGTGACGGAGGGCGGTCAGGCGACGAGCGCCGCCTCGGGCGGGCGGGAGACCTGCCGCCGGAGCCGCGGGCCGGCCGCCAGGATCTCGGCGATCCGGTCGCTGAAGGCTTCCGGCGAGCGGGCCGCCAGGATCGCGGCCCTGCGGTCGGAGGCGATCGGCCGGCCGGCGGCCGACTCGATCGCGGCGGCGAGGTCGGCCGGCGAACAGTCGGCCGGCACGAAGGTGGCGATGTCGGCGGGGAGTTCCGCGAAACTGCCCTCGGCGTTCACGACCAGCGGCGTGCCCACGGCGAGCAGTTGGTTGACCACGCCCGACGATTCGCCGAAGGTCGGTGTGCGCAACTGCACGGCCACGTGCACGGCCTGCATAGCGGCGAGGAGCGAGGCGTCGTCCGGCGCATCCAGGATCTTCACGCCGGCGTCCACGTCGAGCCCCGTGCGGTGGCAGTAGGCCGACGCCTCCCAGCCGGCGATCACCAGGCGGGCCGGTCGCCGCCGGCGCAGGATCGCCACGGCCCGGGCGAGCTGGTCGAGCCGCTTGGTATCGCCCGCCATGCCAAAGCTGCCGACCGCGAGCTCGCCGCCGTCGGTCGCCGGGAGCCGTGGCTTCTCGACCGCCGGCACACGGTCGATGGGCAGGTGCACCACGTCGATCGGCAGGCCGGCGGCGAGCGGGCCCAGCACGGCCCGCACGAGATCCCGGCAGGCGACGGAGTTGACGAGCCGCCCGTCCAGCTCGCCGCGCTCAACGAGCAGCCGCAGGCACCCGGACAGCTCGGGCCTGGCCGCCAGGGCCCGTCGCATCCAACCGGGCGGCGCTGCGGCCGGCGCCGCATCGCGGAGCCGGTCGACGTCCGGGCCCAGCCAGGCCCGAAACAAGCCGTCGAGCGCAGCCTCGTGGAGATAGGCCAGCCGCCGCGGACTCGTGCCACGCGACCGCATGATGGCGTCGAGCACCTTGACGTGGTGCGGTGAGTTGCCGAGCACGAATATCGCGGCGTCGTGGCGATCCCGGAGGGCCGCGGCTGGAAAGGTCTCGGCCGGGAGGACGCGGTTGCCCTCGTGCAGGCCCGTGGGTTCGCTCAGGCGGAGCGCATCGCCGGCCTCGTAGAAGCACGTTTCCCAGCGTCGATCCTGCAGGTGTCGAAGCGTGTAGGGGGCGATGCCGGTGCGGGCCGGCGGCAGGGCGCCGATGACCGCCAGCCGCGGCCGTCCCGTGGCCGCGGCGTGCGGCGACTCGACACGGCTGCGCTGCGTGATCCGCTCGAGCACCCGCTCCGCGGCTCGCTTCCAGCCGAGTTCCTCGGTGAGCAGCCGGCGACCGAAGGCCAGCGAGTCGGCCCGCAGGGCGGGATTCGTGGCGAGCCGGCCCATCGCCGCGGCGATCGCGGCCGGATCCTGCGGGTCGCAGGCGAGCGCCGGCAGCACGAGTTCCTTCACGCTCGACGTGGCCGAGCCGACCACGGGCGTGCCGCAGCCGTAGGCCTCGAGCACCGGCAGGCCGAGGCCCTCGTAGAGCGACGGGTAGATGAGCAGCTCCGCATGCCGCACGAGGGCGACCAGGTCGTCATCGGAAACGTAGCCCGTGAAGACCACGGCCTCGGGCGGCAGGCCGGCCCGGGTGGCCGTCCGCTGGAGCTCGGTGATCCGCTCGGGCGGCAGCTTGCAGACCAGCGCCAGCTGGCGGCCAGGATGGTCGCGGCGAAAGCGGGCGAAGGCCTGCACCGCCGTTTCCATGTTCTTGCGCCAATCGTTGCCCCCGATGCACACGCAGTAGGGGCCGACGAGGCCGTGGCGGGCCGGCACGTTGGCGGTGGCCGTCGCCGGCCTCGCCATCGCCGCCCGCTTGGCATGGTCGATGTCGCCGTAGATGCAGTCGATGCGGAGCGGGTCGATCCCCGCGTGCCGAATCGTGTCACGGCGCGTGGCCTGGCTGATCGCGAACAGATGGTCGCTGTGCCGCAGCGTGCCGAGTGCGTCGTGATACTGCCGGCGGGCCCGGTCGCTGGCCAGGTAGCGGTCGGGAAAGAGCAGCGGCACGAGGTCGTAGACGATGCCCAGCCGCCGGGGCTGTCGCCGCCGCAGCGAACGCGGGAAGAGATAGCCGCCGTCGCAGCCGTGGTGCGGCAGGAAGAAGCAGCCGGTCAGCACCGTGTCGAACCCCGGCGCCCGCGGGCCGTCGAGGTCGGCGGTGGTGTGCCACTCGGCATGGGCCGAGAGTTCCGCCGCCCGCTTGGGCAGCGGCCAGCGGGGGTCGTGGAGCAAGAGCCACCGGCAGGCCGCGGCCTCGCGGACGAGCTCGAGCGCCAGGCTCTGCGCGTAGGCGGGGATGCCGCGATCGCCGTCGAACTGGCAGCAGCGGAGATCGACGAGGACGGTGCGGCGGCTCATGCTGCCTCCCGCGGCTCGGCAGCCCGTGTCGCGGCGAGGCCGTGGCCGTCGCACCGGTGGTCCAGCTCCAGGTAGACGAGGCCCGTCAGTTCGCGGACGAGGCCCTCGAGCTCCGCGACCCGCCGCTCGAGGTGGTCCACGCGGCCTCCACCGAAGCCGCGCGGCCGCCGCGGCAGGAGCTTGCCGAGCGGCCTGAGGCAGCGTTTTTCGAAGGCTCGCGTCCAGGCGCGGATCGTCATGGCCGCCGTCCTCCTCGCTCGATCACCATTCCGCCGCGACGAGCCTGCCGCGGGCTCAGGCCGCCCTCCGACCCCGCTGCGCCGACTTGGCCGCCTCGACCGCGGCGAGCACCTGCCCGGCGGTGTGCGTCCAGGGCGTGGGCACGAAGCGGGCGCGGATCTCGGCTTCCCGGCCCCGCACCCATTCGGGCTCGCGGAGCGTCCGCTCGACGAGCGCGACGAGCCCGAGCGCGTCGAGCGGGTCGAAGAACTCGGGCAGGTCGCGGCTGATCTCAGGGATGCTCGAGGCGCTGGAGGCCAGGCAGAGCCGACCGTGGCCCAGGCTCTCGGCGACGGGCAGGCCCCAGCCCTCGTACCGCGAGGGGTAGATCGTGGCGGCGCAGTGGCGGTAGTACCAGGCGAGCTCGGCATCCTCGATGCCGTGGAGCAGGTGGATGCGGCCGTTCACGGCGCGGTCCTGCCGGATCTCCCGCATCAGATCGGCGACGAACAGGTGCGGCACCCCCAGGCAGACGAGGTCGGGGCAGCCGTCGGGATCGCGGGCGGCCAGCACCTGCCAGGCGTCGTAGAGCAGCCGGTGGTTCTTGCGGATGTCGAGCGTGGAGACGCAGAGGAAGAAGGGCCGCCGCGGCACGAACCGGGGCAGGGGGGGCGCCTCGTCGCCGCACGACTCGAGGTCGTCGCCCAGCCTCACCACCGTGGTCGGCGGCACCGGGAAGCGGCTCTCGCCGCAATAGGCCTCGATCTCGCGACGCGAGAACTCCGAGATCGTCAGGACGTTGTCCGACGCGGTGAGCAGGTTGCGGGCCCAGGCGGTGACCTGCCGGACGGTGGCCTCGTCGACCCACTGCGGCTTGATGACCGGGATCAGGTCATAGATCATCCGCAGCACCGCGACGCCCCGGTCTCGCAGGGCCGCGGCGGCCTCGGCATGGCCCGCGATCGGCCAGGAGGCGCCGAGGGAGAGCAGCACGTCGCCGGCCGCGATCACGCCGGCATCCGTCGGCTCGACGAGCGGGACCGGCTTCGTGCGGCTCCCCGTCCGCGGCGTCGCCACCGGCAGCGGCGCCGTCTCGCGGAAGCGGACCTTCGTCCAGCGGCTGAACTTCTTGCGGAGCTGCCGCGTCGCCGCCTTGAACTCGCGGAAGGCGACCCGCAGTTCGCCCGCGGCGGGGCTCGTGCCGAAGACGAGCTCGCGGCCGTTCCAGCGTCGCCGCCGCGGCGGGGCGGGTGGCGGCGGGGCGACGGGCTCCGGTGCCGCGGCGGGCGGCCGCTCCCCGGGGTGCGCGGGCCCCGCCCAGGGCATGTGGCTGCGGACGGCGGCGGGCAGATCCGTCACGTCGAGCGGCACGAACGCCAGGCGCGCGGTGTCGAAGCGGACGAGCCGGGGCTCGGCCCCGTGCGCGACCAGGCCGTTGAGGATGCCGACGGTGGTCCGCTGGATGCCCGTCAGGTGCGGCAGCGTCCAGGTGGTCAGGTCGGAGACGTCGTACCAGGTGGTCACGCGGCGAAGTCCTCGGGAGCGGTGGGGCGGGCGTGGCGGCGGGCGGTCAGGCCGCCTTCGGCTTGTGGGCGAGGTAGTGGCCCGGCACGAGCGTGAAGCCGTCGGTGACGTTGGCCGGATACGAGAGCGGCGCCCGCAGGGCGGGCTCCTCGCGGCGGTAGTAGAAGCGGTTGAGCCCGTCGAACAGGGCGAACTCGTAGCCGTTCTGGAAGAGGATGCCCTCCCAGTCGAACCACGCGGGCTCGTAGGAGTAGGGATCGCAGCCGGGGAGCTTCGGCTTGATCGCCTCCAGCAGGATCACCCGCGGCCGGAACGACCGCCAGTCGTTGCCGAGCAGGACGTCGCGCTCCGCCCCCTCGACGTCGATCTTCAGGAACTCGACCTCGCCGGCCGGCAACTGCCTGCCGATCTCCGCGAGCGTCGTCATCGGCACGGTGTGGGTCGTGCGGCGGAAGCCGAAGCCCTCCACGGCCTTGGGGTCGAAGGTCTCGACGTAGGTGGAGAGCCCCGAGTCGCCCCACTCGTGAAACTCGATGCTGCCCACGGTGGCCCCGCAGGCCATGTTGAGGTTCCAGTCGCGGGGACGCTGCTCCTCGAACTTCTGGTGGAACCGCTTTACCGGCTCCACGTTCACGCCCGACCAGCCGCGGTCGTAGAAGTGCTTGGTCACCGAGTCGACGACGGGGTCGTAGCCGCCGATGTCGACGTAGCGGCCCTGGTCACAGGCGTGGAACACCCGCTGCAGGATCACGTCCTCGAAGTTCTGGGCGTAGGAGATCATCATGGCCGGGGCTTTCTGCGGAAGGTCTGTGGGAGCGCGGAAACGGGGATGACGGTCGGTCAGGCGGCCTTGCGGATCACCAGCGCGATCGAGGTCGAGGCGTGGCCCCAGAGGTTGAGCCGCAGGTGCTTGACCTTCGGGGCGGGCGTGGTGAACCAGTCGCAATACGGCGGCTCGTCCACGAACCGGTCGAGCCGATGGCGGCCGGGATGGACGTCGAGCGGCTCGACCAGGTGGCCCCGGGCGGCGAGCCGGCCGCAGACGGCCTCCATGTCGCGGAGCCGGTAGATCACGCAGGGGCCGTCGGCCACCGTGGCGTCGTTGCTCGAGAGGTTGAACTCGGTGGTGTGGATGGCCACGCCGCCGGGCACGAGGCAATCCATCTGCCGCTCGAGGAAGTCGAGGCCCAGCTGGAGCGAGCCGCAGTGCTCGAAGGAGCAGGTCGACCAGGTGAAGTCGTAGCCCACGAGGTCGGCCGGGATGTGGTTCATATCCACCGGGCGGAACTCGACCCGGGCGCGGAAGGCCTCGGGCGGGCAGAGGCCGTCCTTGTTGAGCGCATCCCGCTCGCCCACCCACTGACCCGTCTCGGCCCAGGGGGTGCGCCGCTCGTCGTCGGCCGGCAGGTCGGTGGCCGTGATCGTGCAGCCCCGGGCGGCGAACACCGCCGGCAGCTTCTCGGTGCCCACCGCGAAGCCGAGGCCGCGGCGGCCGGGCTGGAGCATGCCCCGCTCCTCCAGGGCCTGGCAGATGAAGGCCAGCTCCCAGAGCTTGCGATGCGGCCGCCAGGGCTCGCCGAGGACCCCGGCCCAATGCCGGAAGGTCGGGGAGTCGAGGGTGCCGTAGCGACAGAGCTGGCTGACGAGCTGCCGCGAGTCGTCGCGGCGCGGCCCCCGCAGGTGGAGCTCGGGCCGGTCGCGGCGGAGCCGGTGCGGCCGCACCGGGGGCGTGCCCGGCAGCGGCAGGCTCAGCGGCCCGAGCCACTTCCTCACCTTCCTCGCAAGCGCCTTCATGACCCGCAAGCCTCCCTGATGCGATGCCCCGCCCGCCGGCTCAGGCCGCCTTGCGGTCCGTGGCGGGCAGGCCCTTGAGCACCGCCTCGCGGCGGGCCAGCTCGAGATCCTCCTCGACCATCATGTCGACGAGCTGGGCGAAGCTCGTCCGCGGCTTCCAGCCCAGCTTGGTGCGGGCCTTGGTGGCGTCGCCCAGCAGGAGGTCCACCTCCGCGGGGCGGTAGTAGCGGGGATCGATCTCCACGAAGTCACGGTAGTCGAGGCCCAGGCGGCCGAACGTCTGCTCGCAGAAGTCGCGGACCGAATAGAGCTCGTTCATCGCGATCACGTAGTCGTCGGCCTCGTCCTGCTGCAGCATCAGCCACATCGCCTCGACGTAATCGCCGGCGAAGCCCCAGTCGCGCTTGGCGTCGAGGTTGCCGAGGTAGAGCTTCTGCTGAAGGCCGAGCTTGATGCGGGTGGCGGCCCGCGTGATCTTGCGGGTCACGAACGTCTCGCCGCGGCGGGGGCTCTCGTGGTTGAAGAGGATGCCGCAGGAGGCGTGCAGGCCGTAGCTCTCGCGGTAGTTGACGGTGATCCAGTGGCCGTACACCTTCGCCACGCCGTAGGGCGAGCGCGGGTAGAAGGGGGTGGTCTCCTTCTGCGGCGTCTCCACCACCTTGCCGAACATCTCGGAGCTGGAGGCCTGGTAGAAGCGGATCTGGTCGCCCGTGTCGTCCTGCACGTCGCGGATCGCCTCCAGCAGCCGCAGCACGCCCACTGCGGTGGTGTCGGCGGTGTAGGCCGGCTGGTCGAAGCTGACGCGGACGTGACTCTGGGCGGCGAGGTTGTAGACCTCGTGGGGCCGGATCTCACGGATCAGCCGGACGAGCCCGTTGCCGTCGGAGAGGTCGCCGTAGTGGAGGTGGAGCTGCGGCGGCTCGCCGAAGATCAGGTGCTCGATCCGCTCGGTGCCGAAGGTGCTCGAGCGCCGCCGCAGGCCGTGCACCTCGTAACCCTTCTCCAGGAGCAGCTCGGCGAGATAGGAGCCGTCCTGGCCGGTGACACCGGTGATGAGAGCACGCTTCGACATGGAGCCTCCCTGCTGGTAAGACGCGGCACGCGGGTCGACGACGGGGACCACGCGATCCATGCGGGCCGGCGCCGACGACGTCGGGGGGGACACTAGCAGGCCGCGGCTGGCGTCGAAATGCCACTTTGCCCGGCTTTTTGCCCGAGAATCGACTCGTAGACGCGGGCGTAGCCACGGGCCGTCGCCCCCCAGGAATAGGTGGCTGCATGGGCCCGGGCCCGGGGGGCGAAGCCTGGATCGGCTGCGAAGGCCCGGAGGCCTGCGGCGTAGGTGGCCGCCATCGCGGCGGGGTCGAAGGAGTCGAGGTAGAAGCCGTGGTCGCCGGCGATTTCCGGCAGGCAGGTGGCGCGGGCCATGAACACCGGCCGGCCCGCCTGCATCGCCTCGAGCACCGGGAAGCCGAAGCCCTCGGTCAGGGACGGGAACAGGAAGCCCTCGCAGTGCTCGTAGAGCCACTGGCGGTCGGCGTCGCTCACCTCACCGGGCAGGATCGCCCGCCCTTCCAGCCGCCGCCGCGAGACCTCGCGGCCCAGGAACTCGCCGTAGGGCGTGGTCTTCTTGCCGGCGATCACCAGCCGGCGGCCGTCGAGCCGCTCGAGCAGATCGAGCAGCACGTGAAAGTTCTTGTGCGCCAGGCAGTTGCCGACGGTGAGCAGGAACGGGCCGGGGGGCAGCCACGCGGGCCGCTCGGCCGCGGCGGCCGGCGGGGGGGGGAGCCCGAGCGGCACGACGTGGATCGGCCGGCCTCCGAGTCGCAACTGGCCGGCCACGTCGTCGGCCACGAACTGCGAGTCGGTGACCACCGCGGCGGCCCGGTCGATCTTGGCCTGGATGTCGGCGAGCTTGCGGGTGATCTTGCCCACCTGCTCGTCGTGCGGCGCCTCGTGGAGGAAGTTGAGGTCGTGGATCGTGAGCAGCACCGGCACGCGCGGATCCAGCGGCAGGTATTTCGACATCTGGTTGGTGACGTGCCAGAGGGCGACCGTGGGCTCCGGCAGGAACGGCCGTACCAGCGGCCGGAGATACTGCCGCAGTGCCTCCTTCTTCCAGGGCCTTACGCGGATCCGGCCGAAGCCGCCGGCGGGGAAGTGCCGCTCACAGCCGGCGGGGAGGAAGAAGACGGGATCGAACCGGCCCGGCGCGACGGCCAGCAGCTCCTCGGCCAGATGGAGCGAGAACCGGCCGAGCCCGCAGTTGATGTGCCGGAGTTTCTCGAGATCGACGACGATGCGCGGCAGCGGTTCGGTCATGGGCTTCCAGCGGGCGTGCGACGGGCCGCCGGAGCATCTTCGCGTCGACCGCCGCCGGGGCACAACCCGTGTTCGACACCTGCCGGAGCCGGTTGCGGCTCCGCTCCGGCGGGCGTAGTCTGCCCGGGCTGGTTCGCTTGCCCCGGGAAAAACACGATGCCCTGCCTGCATGCCGTGGTGGCCCTGTTCGCCCTCCTGCTCATCGCCCTGCCCGGCGTCGCGGCCGAGCCGGCCGCTGCCGTGGCGACCGACTGGCGGGTGCTCTTCAACGGTTCCGATCTCGACGGCTGGGATGGCGACCCCACGCTCTGGAGTGTGCGCCAGGGCGTGATCCACGGCGAGACGACCCCCGAGCACAAGGCCAACGGCAACACGTTTTTGATCGCCAAGGACCTGCGGCTCGAGGACTTCGAACTGGAGCTCTCGTATCGCTGCGGCTCCACGAACAACTCCGGGATCCAGTACCGCTCGAAGCACATCACCGAGGGCAAGCGCACGAATCCCTGGGTGATCCGCGGCTACCAGCACGAGCTCCGCAACGCGCGGGAGCTGCCCAACGTGGCCGGCTTCATCTACGACGAGGGGGGCAAGCGGGGGCGGATCTGTCTGGTCGGCGAGCGGGCCGAGTGGACGGACGAGGGCAAGCGGGTGACCGGGCAGCTGATCGACGCGGCCGGCTATGCCAAGCTCTTCCGGGTCGACGACTGGAACGATGTCCGGATCGTGGCCGAGGGCCGTCGGATTCGGCACTTCCTCAACGGCACCCTGATTCTCGACTTCACCGACGACGAGGCCCATGCCCTGCGGGAGGGCATCCTCGCCCTGCAACTGCATGCCGGGCCGCCGATGTGGGCGGAGTTTCGGGGGATCCGGGTGCGGGAACTGCCCCGTCCGTGAGCCGCCGGACGGGCGGCGGACATGCCGCGGGGCGTAGGATGGGCCGCCGATCGGCCAGCCGGCCGGGGCGAGGAGGTGCGCGATGGCCGTCGAGTTGGGGGCTCCCGAGGTGATCGCTTTGGTGGCCACCGCGTTCAGCGTGGGGGCCGTGCACACGATCCTCGGCCCGGATCACTACGTGCCGTTCGCGGCGATGTCGCGGGCCGGTGGCTGGTCGCTCGCCCGCACGTTGGGCGTCACGGCCGCCTGTGGCCTGGGGCACGTGCTCGGCAGCGTGGTGATCGGCCTGGCGGGGTTGGCGCTCGGCATCGCCGTGCTGCGGCTGGAGTCGCTCGAGGCCTGGCGGGGCGACGTCGCCGGCTGGTTGCTGATCGGGTTCGGCCTGGCCTATTTCGCCTGGGGGCTCGTGCGGGCCTGGCGGACGCACTCCGGCGGGGAGGGGCACCACCACCTGCATGTCCATGCTGACGGGACGGTCCACGCCCACGAGCACACGCACCACGGCGACCATCTCCACGTGCACGCGGCCGCCCCCGGTGAGACCGCGCAGGCGGCCGTCTGGGGGCCCTGGATCCTGTTTCTGCTGTTCGCGTTCGGGCCCTGCGAGCCGCTCATCCCGCTCCTGATGTACCCGGCGGCCAAGGCGAGCCCGTGGGCGGTGGCCGGGGTCGTCGCGGCCTTCACGCTGGCCACGGTCGGCACCATGCTCGCGGCCGTGCTCGTGCTCCGCTCGGGGGCCACGGTCGTGCGCCTGCCGCGGCTCGGCCGGTTCTCGCATGCCCTCGCGGGGTTAGCGATCCTCAGCTGCGGGCTGCTCGTCAAGGCCGGGCTGTAGGCAGGGGCCCGGCGAGGGGGCATAATCCCGCCGGTCGTCCATCCACCCCCCGGAGTCACGCGCCCATGGGTCTCATGAAGGAGTTTCGCGAGTTCGCGATGCGCGGCAACGTCATCGACCTCGCGGTCGGTGTCGTCATCGGTGCCGCGTTCGGCAAGATCATCGGTTCCCTCGTTGCCAATATCATCATGCCGCCGCTCAATCTGCTGACGAGCAAGTACGGCGTGAACTTCAGCGACCTGGCACTCAAGATCAAGACCGAGTCCCCGAAGCTCAATCCCGACGGCACGATGGTGATGGTCGACGGGAAGCCCGAGATGGTGTTCCAGAACTATCCGATCCTCAACTACGGGCCCTTCATCCAGTCGGTGATCGACTTCCTGCTCGTGGCGGCGGCCCTGTTCGCGGTGATCAAGATCATCAACACGGCCAAGGCGAAGTTCGACGCCGCGAAGGCCGACGCGCCCCCCCCGGCCCCGCCCGAGGATGTCGTCCTGCTCCGCGAGATCCGCGACGCACTCGCCAAGCGTTAGGCGGCGGTTCCGGCCGGCCAGGGAGGGCTCGTCGGAGGCGGGCAGGTGACGACCGTCTCGGCGCCCGTCAGCGGGTCGAGAAAGCCGATGCGCCAGGCGTGGAGTGCGATCGCCGCCGCCCGTTCGTCGGCCGGCGGCGGTCCCGCCGGGCGGCCGCCATAGAGGAAGTCGCCCACGACCGGCAGCCCGCGGGCCGCGGCCTGCACCCGCAGCTGGTGCATGCGGCCGGTCACCGGCTCGAGTTCCAAGAGCAGCGTGCCGCCGTCACCCGCGGCGCGCACGCGGCCGTGGGTGGTCGCCTCGCGGCCGTCGGGGGTGCCGGCCGGCACGATCTCCGCCCGGGGTTCGTCGGGGACCTTGCGAATCGTGTCGTGCCACTCGAAGGCCGTGCCCGCGGCAGGGGCGGGCAGGTCGACGGGGGCCACGATCGCCAGGTAGGTCTTGCGGATCTGCCGCCGCTCGAACTGCCGCGCCAGTTGACGGGCGGCTCGCGGCGTGGTCGCGAGGAGCAAGACGCCCGATACGGCCCGGTCGAGCCGGTGCGGCAGGCCCAGGAATCCGCCCGGATGCCGCCGTCGGCCGGCAGCGAGGGCCGCGGCGGCTGCGGCTCCGAAGAGCTGTTCGCGGACGAGCGACTCGACCGAGGTGATGCCGGATGGTGCCTGGGTCGGCAGGCCCGCCGGCTTGGTGATGGCGAGCACGCCGCCGGAATCATGGAGCTGGGTGAGCGGCATGGGGGTGGTGCTGGGCCGGTGCAGGGGGGCTGGCGGCACCACAGTATCCTACGGCGGTGAAGCCGATCACCATCTCCCGCTGGCTTGCCCGAGAAGTGGCGGGCCTCACGTTCGCTTCGCCGGTCGCCTGCACCTACAACCCGCTGGCCTACGCCCGGCGACCGCACGAGGCCTACCTCGAACGGTATGCGCGGCAGGGGCTCGAGGCCGTGCTCGTGGGGATGAACCCGGGGCCGTGGGGCATGGCTCAGACGGGCGTGCCGTTCGGGGAGGTGGGCCTCGTTCGCGAGTTCCTGGCGATCGATGGCCGGGTGGAGAAGCCGGCCGTCGAGCATCCGAAGCGCCCGATCGACGGATTCGCCTGCCCGCGGAGCGAGGTGAGCGGCAGGCGGTTCTGGGGATGGGTGCGCGACCGCTACCGCACGCCCGACCGGTTCAGCCGCCGGTTCTTCGTCGCGAACTACTGTCCGCTCGTGTTCATGGAGGAGTCGGGCCGCAACCGCACCCCGGACAAACTGCCGCCGGCGGAGCGCGAGCGGCTCTTCGCAGCCTGCGACGAGGCGCTGCGGCGGCTCGTGGCCTGGTGCGGTCCGAAACGCGTCATCGGCATCGGGGCCTTCGCCACCGCCCGGGCCGCCGCGGCCCTCGGCGACGACGGGCCGCCCCTCGGCACCATCCTCCACCCGAGCCCGGCCAGCCCCGCCGCCAACCGTGGCTGGGCCGATCAGGTGGAGACGCAGCTCCGCGAACTGGGCCTGAGGATTCCGCGGGCCGCGCGGCCGCGGCCACGCTTCCGCCGCTGATCGCGCCGCCGCCGCTGTCCGGGGCCAGCCCTGATCGGTTGCGCAATCGAGCGGCCTCACGAAAATCTAACGCCGCGCTCACACGCCGCTCGCATTTGCGGTGCATCCTGTCGCCGCGGGCAGTCCCCCTGCCCGTCGCAGACGAGGCGGTCGGTCCGCCTCTCTTCGACCCTACCTCAAGGCCTACCGGAGAGCACGCCCGATGCTCCAGTTCTCGTCCCTCATCCCGTCGTCGCAGCGTCCCCAACCATCCCGCCGGCCGCGCGGCTTCACGCTCGTGGAGCTGCTCGTGGTCATCGCGATCATCGCCACGCTCATCGGCATGCTCCTGCCCGCCGTGCAGAGCGCCCGCGAGGCGGCGCGAAGGATGTCGTGCTCGAACAACCAGAAGCAGCTGGGGCTCGCAATGCACAACTACCTCTCCTCCTACAACAAGTGGCCGAGTTCGCGACCGCTCAATCGCCAGACTCCGACGCCGGGCCGCATGAACTGGGCCGTCGTCGTGCTCGACTACTTGGAGGAAGGGGGGCTCGCCAAGCTCTATGACAAGACCCAGGCGTGGGACGCACCCGTCAACGTGGCGGCAGGGCAGACGCTGATTCCCGCCTTCATCTGCCCGTCGGCGCCGGGAGCGCCGCGGCGGCCGGCGGCGACCGGAGCGCCTGCCGGCATCGTGGGCAAGTCGATGGGCCCCTCCGACTATCTGACCATGCACCGCACGCGGCAGCGGTTCTTCACCGCCAACGGGCTGCCCGATCCGGGCCAGGATCTCGTGGGTGCCTTGCAGTCGACCGGAGACCGTCGGATCGGAGAGATCACCGACGGGCTCAGCAAGACTGTGCTCTTCATGGAAAGCGCCGCCCGGCCGAATCACTTCCTCGTGGGGCGTGACCAGGGTGTCGTCCTGCCGCGGCCGGAGGGCTTCGGGTGGACCGACCCCGACGGCGGGGCCGGCTCGATGGACGGGACCGACGCGGCCACCGGGGCGATCAATGGGAGCGGCGGCACCGGCAAGTGCATCATGAACTGCAACAATGACAGCGAGCCCTACAGCTTCCATCCCGGCGGCATGACCGTCTGCCTGGCCGATGGCTCGGTCAGGCTCATCACGCAGGACATCTCCGCGGCTACGTTCGCCGCGCTCCTCACGATCAACCGCGGAGACAGCGCGGGCGGCGATTTCTAGGGATGTCGTTGCGCCGGACCGGCAGGGTGGCGGGCCTCGCGTCCGCCGCCCCGCCGGTGGCGGGCGCTGCCGTTCCCGCGCAAGGCGACCTGTATGAACATCGGCACGGCGATCGTCTTCCTGGCACTCGGCTGCCAAGTCGCGGCAGCGCCGGCTGCCGCCGAGATCACGCTGCAGGAGATCGC
This sequence comes from Planctomycetota bacterium, assembly GCA_046090525.1. Taxonomy (GTDB): domain Bacteria; phylum Planctomycetota; class Planctomycetia; order Pirellulales; family UBA1268; genus QWPN01. The sequence goes on along the minus strand of JBJTAA010000443.1, from coordinate 3,130 downwards.
CACGCACCATGCGGGCATCTTTGCGCAGGCGGCGGCGGAGATCCCGGCGTTCTGCCCGCAGTCGCGCCGGATCTTCGTGGTCAACGCCGAATCGGGACGCGTCGACGTGCTGGACGTGGACGACGCTGGCCAGTTGCGTCCGGCCGGCTTCATCGACGCCGCGCGTGACGTGCCCGGGACGATGAAGGATGCCAACAGCGTCAGCGTGTCGCGCGGGACGCTGGCCGTGGCGATCGCGGCCGTTCCCGCGACCGCTGCCGGGGCCGTCGCTCTCTACGACACGGGCACGCTGCGGTTGCGGGCCGTCGTGCCGGCGGGCTCGCTGCCCGACATGGTGACGTTTTCGCCCGACGGTCGCTGGATCCTCGTCGCCAACGAAGGGGAGCCCAACGATGACTGCACCGTGGATCCGGAGGGCACAGTCACCATCGTCGATCTCGAAAACGGGATCGAGAGCCCCAGGGTGCGTACGGTCACGTTCCGTGACTGGAATCCCGGGGGGCCGCGGGAGGACGAGGTGCCGGCCTTGAGGGATCGTGGCCTCAGGCACTTCGGCCGCGTCAGGCTCCACGGTGAATCCGGAGGCAGCCGTCCGGCGACGTTCGCAGAGGACGTTGAGCCCGAGTGGATCGAGGTGGATCCGGCGAGCCGGGTCGCCTATGTCTGCCTCCAGGAGGCCAATGCCGTCGCGGAGATTGACATCGCCACCGCCACGGTGACACGGGTCATTCCGCTGGGCTTCAAGGACCACGGGCTCGACCGCAATGCGTTCGACGCGAGCGACCGGGACGGCGGCATCGAGGTCCACTCCCGACCCGGGGTGTATGGAGTGTTTCAGCCCGACACGATCAGGCTCGTGGTGCGGGACGGCCGCCGCTTCCTCGTCACGGCGAACGAGGGCGACTCGCGGGTGAGGCCCGCTTCTTCCGAGATGATTCCGGGCGTGAAGGAAGGAGCAATCTTCACCGACGAGGCGGGTCTCGACGAGTGGCCGCTGGAGGGCAGTCGCTTCGCCGACGTGGCATCCGCGAAGGACCTCGGCAGGCTCAAACTGGTGCGGGATCTCGTCGACCGGCACCTCGATCGAGATGGCCGGCCGACGAGGCTCTTTGCCTTCGGTGGACGGTCCTTGTCGCTCTTCGATCTCGAGTCGGGAGAGCTCGTGTTCGACAGCGGGAGTGATTTCGAGCGGCTCACCGCGGAACGCCATCCCGAGCACTTCAACGCCAGCAACGACGACGTCGCGCGGGACAAGCGAAGCCGCAGCAAGGGGCCGGAGCCCGAAGGCTTGGCAATCGGCGAGGTGAACGGCAGGACCTACGCGTTCGTGGGCCTCGAGCGGACCGGCGGCATCATGACCTACGACATCACCGAGCCGGCCGCCGCCAGGTTCGTGGCCTACGCCACGAATCGCCGCTTCGACGTGCCGATGACGCTTCCGGACGGAACGCCGAACCCGGCCGCCGGCGACAGCGGCGTCGAGGGACTCGCGTTCGTCGCGGCCGGCCAGTCCCCCACCGGACGACCGCTGGTGATCGCGGCCAACGAGACGAGCGGGTCCACGACCGTCTGGGAGATCCAGCCCGCCACGGGCGTTGATGCGGACGCCCCCGTGGAGTCACGGGATCGCCGCTGAAGCCGGCAGGAGATCTCATGCGCGGGCTTCAACGCCCCGCCCCGCCGATGCTCCTGCGCCGCGCCGTGCGGATCACCGCTTCTTCGGACAGCCGCCCTGCGTCAGGGGGTGGAGCCCTGCCCAAGGCTCTGGATGAGAAAGTCGGTGGTGGTCGCGTGGGTCACGTTCGGGGCGCCCGGGTAGACCAGCTCGCACGGCACCCCGACGGCGTCGCACCGCTCCTTGAGCTTGACGCCGAAGTTGCTCGAGTGGGTGGCATCCTTCGCCGGCTTGCCGAGGGCCGGCGGGCCAACGTAGGCGAGGTAGACGGGCGGATCGTCGGCGGTGACCAGCGCATACGGCGAGTACTCGTCGATCCATGGGAGGATCCGCTCGCGTTCGGCCAGAAAATGCTCGAAGGACGCGAGGCCGCGGGCACGGTCGCCGTTCAGGCCGAAGGCATGGCCGCCGTACGTGATGTTGGGCGTCCACGCGACCATCTGGGCGGGATCCAGCGTGGTTTGCGCGCCAATCACCGCGGCACATGCCAGTCGGGAGGATTCGCGCGCGACCGGATCGGCCGACTGCGGGTCGGCCAGATCGTCGTGGAACGCCAGCCACAGGCTCGAGCAGCCTCCCGCCGAGCCACCCGCCGCGCCGATTCGCCGGGGGTCGATCCGCCAGTCGGCGGCCTTGCTGCGGACGAACTGCAACGCCCGCGCCGCATCTCGCAGCGGGGCCTTCACGGGCGGCTCGATACCGGCGGCGGCCGCCTGGGGCACGAGCCGATAGTTGATCGCGGCCACCGACAGCCCGTGCTCCAGGAGTTTCTTGACGTCGACGAACCGACTCACGCGGTTCTTGTCGCCGCCCACCCACCCGCCGCCATGGATCACCAGCACGAGCGGTGTCGGGGTCGCCGACTCGGCCTGCCAGAGGTCGAGGACGTGCCGGTCATGCGGGCCGTACGGAACGTCCGAGCGCGTCGGTGCCGGAGCCGGCGGGGCGGCACGATTGCCCGTTGACGACTCAGGCAGCGGCGGCGGCTCATGGGCGGGCAGGGCCGGGGCAAGCCAGGCGGCGACGGCCAGCAGCCAGCAAATGGAGGCCGGTTTCATGGTGCTCCTCACCGCTGCCCGGTCGACTCAGCGGCCGGCGGCCGCGTGATCCTTCGTGGCCGGTACGAGGTTGCGGTCGATCGACATCTCGCACTAACGTTCTCGTTCGACAAGCGTAGGACGGCGAGTGCTAGTTTCGCAAGCCGCTCAGCCGCCATGCGGGCCATCACGAGCGCCGCGGGATCACGTGAACAGCCGCCGCTTGGCCTGGTCGGCGATCACGCGGACCGCCGGATGGGTGATCCGTCGCTCCACAGAGATGGCGAAGAACCTCTCCCGCACCTTCTCGAGCTCGCCCACGCAGGTCACGTGGTAGCGGCGGCAGATTTCGGTGCGCACCACCGTCGGGGCGGCGAACAGGCCGAGGCCGTGCTCGCCGAGCGTCTGCAACATCGCC
>JBJTAA010000442.1:0-4055 GCA_046090525.1 Planctomycetota bacterium | reverse complement strand
GCACGGATGCGAGCCACCGACGCCGAGCGAATCCCGACACACCACCGTCCAATCGCTCCCGGAAACGGTTCAGGTTCTCCGCCCCCCTGGGACCTGGACCGTTCCGGGGGCCTTTGCGCGCGCACGCTCGGGGCTGCCCGTGCCATCTCGCCGGACGCTCGCGAAGGGCATCCTGCCCTTCGCTCGCTCGGTGCTGGCCTTCGCTCCGCAATCCTTGCTGCGCTCGGCCAGCAACGCCGCTCGATTGGCACGGGCAACCCCTCGCAGGCCAATGGTTTGACACGTAGCCGCGGGCATCTTGCCCGCGGAAGCCGCTCGGCATGACGCGCCGCAATCGGCGGGCAAGATGCCCGCCGCTCCCGATGCGCCGAGCAGACGCAGATTGCCGCTTCGCGCACGACCACGGCCGCCGGGAGGTGCGGCCGGCGGCAGCGGCCGAAGGCCGGAGTGCCGCTCAGGCTGCAGGGGGCAAGGATGCCCCTGCAGCCGTGTCAATGGAGGCGGCGGGAGTCGAACCCGCGTCCCGTGATGTTTCGATGCGAACGTCTACGTGTGTGTCCGGTCTACTTGGGTCTCGTTCGCGCGTCCCCGGCCGACAGGGTGCGTCGCGAACCAGCCCGGAACGTTTTTGACCCCGGCCGTACCAGGCGGTGAACCGGGGCGAGTCGGATTTGGCGACCGATTGGGAGGCCCTTCCGACTGGGGCCATCGCTCGGGGCTACTTAACTAAGCAGCCAGAGAAAACTGAGCTTCGGCAATTGAAGCTTGGTCGACTTTTAACGTGGCCAGCCGACCAACCACGACACGCAATCCACACCTCCAGCATCCGGTCGATACCGTTACGCCCCCGTCGGGGTCGGGCGGTCGCCGGAACCGACGGCCGCCGCGACGAGATTCTACGAAACCGCACGGCCTGTATCGGTCGTGCGGGGAAAAACCCTGAGTTTCCCCGAAAAAACCCAGGTGTCGGGGCGGCGATCGACACCTGGCAGGTGGATACTTGAGCAGGACGCCGCGCCGCGGCGCCACCCGACTCCGGCGCCGCCGGCCCCCTCGCCCCGAAAGTTGACGCTCATCCGATGCGGAACGTACGCTTTTTTCCGGTGATTCCCCCGCCAATCGCCCTCGTCCCCGGTCGCTTCATGACCCGATCCGCATCCGTCGCCCGCGGCGCGCTCGTCGCCGCCGTCGCGTTCTGCCTCACATCGTCACCGCTCGCGGCCCAGGAATGGGCCCGCAAGATGTTCACGGTGACGAGCCACAACTTCGGCACCGTCGCCAAGGGGTCGAAGACCGAATACCGCTTCGTGTTCCGCAACCTCTACAAGGAGGATGTGCACGTGGTGGGCGTGCGGACCAGCTGCGGCTGCACCTCGCCCACGGTCACGAAGAAGGATCTCAAGACGCACGAGACCGCGGAGGTGGTGGCCAGCTTCAACACCCGCACCTTCCTCGGCCAGCACGGCGCCACGCTCACCGTGACCTTCGACAAGCCCTTCTTCGGGGAGGTGCAGCTGCGGGTGGCCGGCAACATCCGCGGTGACGTCACCTTCGATCCCCCCTTCGTCGACCTGGGCACGGTCGACCTCGGCAAGGGCGCCGAGCGGCAGATCCGGGTCACGCGGATCGGCTCGACCCCGTGGGAGATCAAGGACGTCCGCAGCGCCAACTCGAACTTCGAGGTCTCGCTCTCCCCCGCGGCCCGCAGCGGCTCCCGCACGGTGTATGACCTCACCACCCGCCTCAAGCCGACGGCTCCGGCCGGCTACGTCAAGGGTCAGCTGATCCTCGTCACCAACGACCCGCGGGCCACGCAGATCCCCATGGACGTCGAAGGCCGGGTGGTGGCCGAGGTCACCGTCAGCCCGCAGCTCCTGGCCCTCGGCACCGTGCCCGCGGGCGAGACGGTCACCAAGAACGTGGTGATCCGTGCCAACCGCGACTTCAAGATCACCGGCGTGTTCTGCTCGGACGGCTGCCTGACCTGCGAGCCCAAGACGACCGCCGCCCGGGTCCACATCCTGCCGGTCACCTTCCAGGCGGGCGCGGCGGCGGGCAAGGTGGAGCGGGAACTGCGGATCGCCACCGATCTGGGCGAGGGCGCCGTGCCGGTGGTGATGGTGCAGGCCGACGTGCAGCCGGCCGCCGGCGAGGATGCCGTCGCGAAGCCGGCGGCCGAGCAGGCCGCGAGCCTGCCGTAACGCGAGCGCCCCCAGGAGCCCGGTTCCGCCCCCAGGAGCCCGGTTCCGCCGGAACCGGGTCAGTCGTGACGCGACGTCGCGCGTGATCCGGTCACGGAGTGACCGGACTCCTGGAGCGTGACCACTCTCCGAGCCTGCGGCACGTAGTCGCGGGCCGCGGGGCCCGTGTAGAGCGACAGCGGCCGGATCAGGCGGTTGTCGCCGACCTGCTCGATGACGTGGGCCGTCCAGCCGCTCATCCGGGCCACCACGAAGATCGGCGTGAACACCTTCACGGGCAGGCCCAGCGCGTGGTAGACGCGGGCGGCCGGCCAATCGAGATTCGGCTTGAGTCCCTTCCGCTCGAGCATGATTCGCTCGACCTCGGCGGCCAGGTGCTCGAGGGCGTCGCCCGGCGTCCCGCGCACCATCTCGCGGCACAGCTCCCTGAGCAGCTTCGCCCGCACGTCGCCATCCTTGTAGACCCGGTGGCCAAAGCCCATCACCACCCGGCGGGCGGCGAACTGCTCCTCCAGCCAGGGGCGGACCCGGTCGGCCGTGCCGATCTCGCCGAGCACCTCGAGCACCTTCTCGTTGGCGCCGCCGTGGAGCGGTCCCTTGAGGGCACCGATGGCGGCCGTGATCGCGGAGTGCATGTCGGACCCGGTGGAGGCGACCGTCCGGGCCGCGAAGGTCGAGGCGTTGAACTCGTGCTCCGCGTACAGCACGAGCGTGGTGCCGAAGATCGCGGCCTCCGCCGGCCGCGGCTGCCGTCCGGTGAGCCGCTCGAGCAGGGCCGCGCCGAGCGGCCCGCCGGGCCAGGGGGCGACGGGCCGGCCCGAGGTGATGTCGATCCAGGCGGCCAGGATCGCGGGCACCTGCCCCAGGAGCCGCTCGGCCTGTGCGAGGAGCTGGGCGCCGGAGCCGGGCGTGTCGTCACGCTCGATGAGGCCGAGCATGCTGACGCCCGTCCGCAGCGCATCCATCGGCGAAGCATCGGGCGCCGTGGCGGCCAGGAGCCCGAGCGCGTCGAGCACCGGGCGCGGCACCGCGCGGGCCGCCGCGGCCACCCGCTCCCGGAAGCCCGCCAGTTCGGCGGCCGTCGGCAGCTCGCCGTGGAGCAGGAGCCAGGCCACCTCCTCGAAATCACCGTTCCGGGCCAGCGGCTCGATGGAATACCCGCGGTAGCGCAGCGTGCCGGCCAGCGAACAGATGGCGGTCTGGCCGGCGACCACGCCGGCGAGTCCCTTGGCGAAGTCGGCGGAGGTCGTTGCGGGGGCTGTCATGGGGTCTCCCTGCGGGCGGCGGCCGGGCCGGCGAGGTGCCGGTCGGGGTCGGCCGGATCGTAGCCGAGCAACTCGTAGAGTTCCTCGCGCGACTGCATGAGGTCGAGCAGACTTTCTTGGGTGCCCTCGGCGGCGAGGACGGCGAGGCCGGCCTCGATCGCCTTCATCGCGAGCCTGAGAAGCGTGACGGGATAGAGCACCGCGCCGAACCCGAGTGCGGCGAGGTCCGGCAGCGAGACGAGCGGACTCCTGCCGAACTCGGTCATGTTCGCCAGGAGCAGCGGGCCCCCGGCGAACTCGCGGCCCACTGCGGCGAACTCGTCCCGCGCGGCGAGCGCCTCGGGAAAGAGCCAGTCGGCGCCGGCGGCCGCGTAGGCGTGCAGCCGGGCGACGAGGTCGTCGAGCCCGGTGACGCTCCGGGCGTCGCTGCGGCCGATGATCACCGTGGCGGCATCCCGTCGCCCCGCGACCGCGGCGGCGATCCGCTCCACCATCTCGGCCGGCTCGATCACCCGCTTGCCCCCCAGATGGCCGCACCGCTTGCCACCCGCCGCAGCGCTACCGGGCTGATCCTCGAGCTGGATCGCCG
>JBJTAA010000441.1:0-14723 GCA_046090525.1 Planctomycetota bacterium | reverse complement strand
GTCGAACCGCTGCCCCCAGGGATCGACCCCGAGCGCCGCGAGTTTGGCCAGCTTGTCGCGGCGGGCCTTCTCCAGTTGCGCGGCGGTGCCGCCGGCAGCGTCTGCCGAGGGTGTCGGATGATGGGGTTCAGGCTGCGCGTCGGGCATGATGGGAACGCGGGGCTCCAGGAGGAGTTGTCTGCGAGGGCTTGTCTGGGTCGGGCATCAGCGTACCCGGATGCGGGCGGCGGCGTGAATGGTTCTCTGGATCGACACGCGGGCTCAGGGTTGCCCATGCCATCTCGCCGGACGCTCGCTTCGCCCATCCTGGGCTTCGCTCGCTCCGTGCCAGCTTCGCTTCGGCATCCTGCCTGCGCTCGCTGCCAAGGCCGGCTCGGCGGCACGGGCAGCCCCGAGCAGACAGCGGTACAAGGAGGGCGCTATCTTCCCTTTGCCCCGTTCCCTTTCGCAGCTCGCCAGAGCGTTTCACGTTCATCTCAGTGTCCTTTGCAGCCGCAGCCGGCGGGGCGGGCGGCGAGGGGGGCCGGGATCTCCGCCGCCGGCCTGGTGGCGAGTTCGGTGGCCAACCGGCCGAGCGCCGCGGCGGGGAAGGTGGCGGGGTCCACCACGAGCAGGTTGGCGGCACATTCGCCCGCCGCCGCAGCGAGCGTGGCCGGGTCGCGGGCCGTCACCGCCCGCAACGAGGCCGAGCGATTGGCGAGCACGCAGGCGACCGCCGGCTTGCCCGTGAGCAGGATGCCGCGGGCTCCGTCGCGGGAGGCGTGCAGGGCGAGGGCCGTCACCACGTCGGCAAGGCCCGTCGCCGGCAACTGGGAGGAGCCCGGCACCGCCCGCGTGATCGCCGCGGCGCGGGCCGCGGCGTCACCGCCGCAGTCGGCGTGGGCCACCAGGAACGGGGCACGGGCGGCCGGCGACTGCCCGCCCGCCGCCGTCGCCCGCTCGATGGCGATGCCCCGGTCGCGGGCATGGTCGCGGGCCGACGGGGTGATCACGGCCGCCGGCTCCACCGTCACCCGGAGGGTGCCGGCCGGCAACTTCTCGAGCATGGCGACGGAGACCACCCGCCCGGGCAGCGTGACGCCCGCCGCGGTCGGGCCTGAGGGAGAGGCTTGCAGTCTGCCGGCCGGGGGCTCGGGCTCGGGAGGCCTGGGCATACCGGCATCGACCGCGGCAGGCTGCGACCCCGCCCCACGAATCCGGCGCAGCACCTCCGCGACGAGGGCGCGGACGGCCTCGGGATCGATGGCGGCAGTGGCTGGGGCGGGCATGGGGGGAGAGGTGCTCACGGGTCGACGAGGCCGATCGTGCTCCAACGGGCCGGTGTCGTGTCGCTCTTGAGGACGTCGCGGAGCATCCGGCCGTCGCTCGTGATCACCACGAGGTCGCCGGCGGCGGCCGAGAGCGTGTCGATCACGAGTTGCGGGTCGCCGTCAGGCGTGCGGCGATCGGCCAGCAGCGGCTGCCCCACGAGCAGGCGTGCCCCGGCCAGCGACGGGTGCTTCACCGTCGCGGTCGCGGTGCCGATGATCCGGGCGAGCTGCACGGGAACGTTCCTCGCTGGGGGCAAGTCAGGCGATGTCGGGGCTGCCGAGAATCCGCAGGTCGTCGACGAGCGTGCACCGCCGCTGGCGGGTGAAGGTCAGCGGCGTCGTCACGCCCTCGCCGGTGGGCGTGGCGATCGAGAACGAGAGATAGCCCTCACCGCCGAGCCCGAGGCCGGCCACGCTCGGGCCGTTCTTCACGAACAGCGTCGTGTCGAGCAGCCGGCCCATCCGGGTCATGGCCCGCACGTCGTTGGAGTGGATGATGGCCGTGTGCCGGAACCCGTGCTCGCTCTCGTGGGCGCGCTCGATCGCCTCCTCGACGTCGCGACACCGCACGAAGGGCAGGAAGGGCATCATCTGCTCGACCGGCACGAACGGGTTGTCGCCGTCGGTTTCGCCGAACACGAGCTCGAGCCCGTCGCGCCCCGCCGCGCCGGCCGCCTTCGCCAGGAGCGACGCATCCTGGCCGAGCAGGTCCTTGCAGGGCACCTGGTGACGGTGGGCCCCCTCGCCCGTCCAGACGATCGCCCGCTTCGTGAGGGCGTCGACCTGGGCCGCCGTGAGCCGCAGGGCGCCGGCCCGCTCCATCGCCGCCATCATCTGGTCGAACACGGCCGCGACCACGAACACCTGCTTCTCGCCGATGCAGAGCAGATTGTTGTCGTAGGCGGCGCCCTGGATGATCGACCGCGCCGCCCGGTCGAGGTCGGCCGTCGCGTCGACGACCACCGGCGGGTTGCCGGGGCCGGCCACGATCGCCCGCTTGCTCGACTGGAGCGCCGCCCGGGCCACCGCCGGCCCGCCGGTCACACAGATGAGCTTCACGCCCCGGTGGCCGAAGAGTTCCGCCGCGCTCTCCAGCGTCGGCTCGGCCACGAGGGAGACGAGGTTGTCGATCCCCAGGTCGCGGTGGATCGCGGCGTTGAACCGGCGGACCCCCTCCGCGGCCACCTTGCGGCCGCTGGGATGCGGGTTGACGACGACCGTGTTGCCCGAGGCGATCATGTTGATCGCGTTGCAGGCGATCGTGGGGAGCGAATGCGTGACCGGCGTGATCGCCGCGATCACACCGAACGGGGCGTGCTCGATCACGGCCAGGCCATGGTCGCCGCTGAAGACCTCGCTCGTCATGAACTCGACGCCCGGCACCTTCTCGCCGAGGACCTTCAGCTTCTCGATCTTGTGCTCGAGGCGGCCGATCTTCGTCTCGGCGAACTCCATCGCCCCGAGTTCCTCGGCATCCTCGATCGCGATCCGCCGGATGTGGGCGATCGCGCGACGGCGGCCTTCCACGCCGAGGCCTTCCAGCTGCTCGAAGGCCGTCTGGGCGGCCGCCACGGCGTCGTTCACCGTGGCGAAGATCCCGTGGGCGTTGGCCGCGGTGGCTCGTCCGGCGCCGGCGGACGGCTGCGCCGCCGCCGAGCCTGCGTGTCCGGAGGGGCGGGCTGCGGACGCGGCAGCCGGGGACGCGTGGCCGCTGGTGAGCTCGGCGATCACCTGGCGGACGATCGCGGCGATGTCGGGGGCGGTGGGGGTGCTCATGGCTTCCTGCAGGCGATCTCGAATGGGGGGATTACGTCCGCTTGAAAACTTCCCTGCCGTCCACGCGGACGGTGTCGACGAGGCCGATCACGACGGCGTCGATCGGCAGGGTCTTGGTTTCGGGGGTCAGCCGGGCGCTCGAGCCCTGGGTGACGAGCACGAACTGCCCCTCCCCCGCGCCGAGCGTATCGACCGCGATGAACGTCCGGCCGGTCGAGACGAGGCTCGAGCGGGTCTTCTCGTCGAGCCGGTAGGGCTCGACCACGAGCAGCTTGTGCCCCGTCATCGTGGCCGTCTTCTGAGTGGCCACCACGGAGCCCGTCACCTGGGCGATGAACATCAGCCACCGGTCCTTTCTTGCTCTTGGGCGAGGAGGTCACGGGCCTGCCGGGCCACGACGAGCTCCTCGTTGGTCGGAATGATCCAGACGGCCGTGCGGGAGCCGGCGCCGGTGATCCTGCGCTCCCCCTTGCCCGGTGCCGCGTTGGCCTGCTCGTCGATCGCGATGCCGAGGTCGCCGAGACCGGCGAGCACGGCCGCCCGCGTGGCCGGCGAGTTCTCGCCGATCCCGCCGGCGAAGCCGATCGCGTCGAGCCCGCCGAGCTCCACGATGCCCGCCCCGAGCCAGTGGCGGATCGCCGCCACGTAGACCTCGATCGCGGTCTGCGCCCGCCCGCTGCCGGCGGCCGCGGCCTCCTCGAGGTCCCGCATGTCGCCCGAGGTGCCCGACATCCCGGCCAGGCCCGCCTTGCTGGAGAGCTCCACGAGCAGCTCCTCGAACGAACGGCCCGTCGCCTTGGCCACGTGGAGCACGGCGTAGGGGTCGAGGTCGCCCGCCCGATTGTTCTGGGGCAGGCCCGACTGCGGGCTCATCCCCATCGACGTGCCCACGCTCTTGCCGTCACGGATCCAGCAGACGCTGCTCGACCCGCCGAGGTGGCAGGAGATCGCCCGGAGCGGCCGGCCGGGCCGGGCCGGCACGAGCGTCGAGAGCCGCTCGGCCACGAACCGGTGGCTCGCTCCGTGAAAGCCCCAACGGCGGACGAGATGCCTCTCGGCCCACTCGGTCGGCACGGCGTAGAGCCCATTGCGTTCCGGAATCGTGGCGTGAAACCCGGTCTCGAACGCCGCCACGAGCGGCACGCTCGGCAGCCGCCCGGCCACCAGCCGCATGGCCCGCACGTAGGGCGGGTTGTGGGCGGGGGCCACCTCGGCCATCTCCTCCATCGCCTCGAGCACCTCGGGGCTCACCCGCGTGACGCCCCCCGCCCTGCCGCCATGCACCGCCTTGAATCCGACCGCCGCCACCTCGTCGGCCCTCGTGAGCGGCCCGCCGTCGCCGGTGAGCTGCGCGAGCGCCGCCTCGAGCGCCACGGCGTGGTCGGGCACGGGCATCAGCGTCTCGAGCGAGCGGGTGCCCGCCGAGGCGTAGACCCGGCTTTCCGCCGCGCCGATCCGTTCGACCCCGCCCCGCGCAAGCTCCACGCCCCCCTCCCGGCCCGCCGTTTCCGGCAGGTCGAAGAGGCGGTACTTGAAGCTCGTGGAGCCCAGGTTGGCGACGAGGATTTTCATCAGGCGAAGAAGGCGGCAACGAGGCTGTCGGCGGGACGCGGGATGACGTGGCTGGCGACGAGTTCGCCCACCTGCTGGGCCGCGGTGGCACCGGCCTCGACGGCCGCCCGCACGCTCCCCACGTCACCCTGCACGACCGTCGCCACGAAGGCGTTGCCGATGCTGATCCGCTTCAAGATCTTCACGTTGGCCGCCTTGGCCATCGCGTCGGTGGCCTCGACGAGGCCCACGAGTCCCTTGGTCTCCAGAATTCCGATCGCCGTGTTCATGTTGGTTCCTGTCTGGGGGAATGAAACTGGGGGTTTGAAGAACTGCTTCCGATTCGCTCACACTCAGCCTGCCGGCGGCAGGACGATCCCGATGTCCTCATGCGGACGCGCGATCACCTGCACGCTCACCACGTCGCCGATCCGGCCGGCCGCGGCCGCCCCGGCGTCGGTCGCCGCCTTCACCGCGGCCACGTCGCCCGAGACGAACGCCGTCACGAGCCCGCTGCCGATCTTGTCCCAACCCATGAAGGTGACGTTCGCCGCCTTCATCATCGCGTCCACCGCCTCGACGAGCGTGGTGAAACCCTTCACCTCGATCATGCCGAGGGCTTCGACGTTCTTCGCCATCTGTCGCTCCCTTGTCTGCTCCGACCCATCGACCCTGACGGGGCCGCGCCCCGCCGACCGCGCCGGCACGCGCCGGCTGGACGGTCTTGATTCGTTCGTGCGTCGGCCTCGCGCCGCTCGCTTCGCCATCAGGTTTGCCTCACCAGTTCGACGCTCTCGGCATGGTCGAGATCCGCCGCGTTGCCCTCGTCGGTGTCGATGTGCACCTCGAGCTTGCTCGTGGCGTCGGCCCGCACGAGCAGGTCTCGAAACACGGTGCCGCACGAGCCCCGGATCACGAGGCTCATCCGGTCTCCGTCCCTGACCCCGAAGTGCTCGGCGTCGGCGAAGTTCATGTGCACGTGCCGCTCCGCCCGGATGACCCCCTCCGTGAGCTCGACCGCCCCGGCGGGGCCGACGAGCACGCAGCCGGGCGTGCCGCTGATCTTGCCGCTGGCCCGCACGGGCAGATCGATGCCCAACGAGATCCCGTCGGTGAAGGCGAGCTCCACCTGCGAGGCCTTGCGGGTCGGCCCCAGCACCCGCACGGTCGGCAGCATCTTTCGCTTCGGACCGACCACCATCACCGTCTCCTCGGCGGCGTAGAAACCGTCCTGGTAGAGGTTCTTCATGGGCGTCAGCGTGTGGCCGGGGCCGAACAGCTTCTCGACGTGCTCGTCGGTGAGATGGCAGTGGCGGGCCGAGATGCTGACCACGAGCTTCGGCTCGGTGCGGTCGGCGGCGGCCGCCTGCGACGGGGGCGTCCCCCGGGAGGCGAGCACGATCTCACGGACGATCCGCTCGACGGCGGCGCGGTCGAGGCCTGGGGCGATGACACTCATGCGGGGCGGCTCCTGCGTCCGGGTGGCTCGGCGTCGGCCGGGCCGGCTCCCTCGTCGACCGGCGTGACGACCAGTCGCGATCCGGCCGCGGCGATGCGGTCCCGCCAGGCTTGCTCGAGCCCGGCGTCGGAAACCACGAGGTCGATCGCTTCGAGGGGAGCGACGAGCGTGAGGCTCTTGCGGCCGAACTTCGAGCTGTCGGCAACGACGATCACCCGGCCGGCCGCCTTGAGCATCGCCTGCTCCGTCTCGGCGAGCAGGAGGTGGGCGTTGAACAGGCCTTCGGCGGCGATCCCGGCGGCCGACAGCACGGTGGTGGTGACGTGCAGCCGGCCCAGCAGCTCGTTGGCATAAGGGCCGAGGCTGACGCCCGTCCGCGGCGAGACGTAGCCGCCCAGGAGCACGAGGTCGGTCCGCGACTCGGAGGCGAAGAGATTGGCGACCGGCAGGCTGTTGGTGACGACTTGGAGCGAGCGGCCCACGAGCAGCCGGGCGACTTCATAGGTGGTGGTGCCGCCGTCGAGCAGCACCGTCTCGCCGTCGGCGATCTCCTCCGCCGCCTTGACGGCGATCGCCCGCTTCGCCGCCCAGTTGACCGGCTGTCGCTCGCCGAACTCGGCCAGCCGGGGCATGCCGCCGGCGTAGAGCACTCCCCCGTGGGTCCGCCGGGCCGTGCCCTGCTCTTCGAGCACGTCGAGATCCCGCCGCGCCGTCGACTCGGAAATCCCCAGTTCACGGGTGATCTCCTCGATCGACGCGAATCCGCGAACGCGGATCATGTCGAGCAGTCGGGTGCGTCGCTCGTGGTTCTGCACGATTTGCCTCGCGTCGTGCCCGATAGTGTGATCGATTAGACTCACAATGCAAGAACCAAGTCGAGTTTTTGGTGTATTAAAGCCTTTTTTTGAGCGATCTTAGCCATCACAATGGTGCTTTTCGCCCAATTGGCCGTAAGCCTGGGTTTCTGCCCCCGGGTGGCATTTCCGCGCGGTTTTTCGCCGCCTTCCAGCGTAGGTTATGAAAACCGCCCCGTTCGAGGCCGCGATGCCCGTCGTCCATTTCTGCCGCCAACGCCCACGCGAAGAGCCGAAAGGGACCGTTTCGGAGCTGTTTCGAGCAGACGCCCCGGTGCGGAAGTTCGGTCAGGAGGGGGACGACCGGCGGGTGATCGACCTGGCGAGGGCGGCTGAGGCGGCGACGGAATCCCCCCACCCGCGGGCAGCCGGTCTCTTGGCGGAACTGGAGGCGACTGCGGATCGTCAGGTCGCCGCCTGGTTGGCCCTCGACGGCCCCGGCCCCCTGCCCCCAGCCGCGGGCCTCGTGACCCTGGTCACGTCGGGGCCCGCCGAGCGGCAGCGGCATTCGATCTCATGGCTCCTCGTCCGTCCCGCGGCACGCCGGCGGGGCGTCGGGCGACTGCTCGTCGAGCATGCCTGCGGCCATGCATGGGCGCGAGCCGCCGACCGCGTCTGGGTGGAGTGCCGCGCCGACTGGACCGCAGCCATCGCCTTTTGGCGGGCCATGGGGTTCTCGAGCGCTGGCCCGGCCCCCGGCTGACCGCTGCGCGTCCCGCTAGCCCCGCAGGCTCCGGGCCCGGTTGAGCCACCACCCGGTGCCGAGCAGCATCACGCCGCTGGAAACCAGGTGGGCTGCGATGATGACCCCCAGGTAGACGGGTGCCTGTTCGGGCGCAGCCGTAAACAGGATTCCACCGAGCACCGCCGTGATCAGGCCGTCGACGAGCAGCCATCCCCAGGGGAAATCCCGCGGCACCGAGAAGGCCGCCACGAGTTTGGCGGCCGCCTCGAACAGGATCAACAGGCCGAGAAACACGACCAGCGCCTCGATGCCCACGCCCGGCAGCGCGAGCATGGCCGTGCCCGACACGACCGACAGCACGCCGCACAGGAGCGACAGCCAAAAGCCCTTCCAGTCATAGGTGCCGAAGGCCGAGACGATCCGCGCCGCGCCGGCCGCCACGAGGAGCCCGCCGACGAAGAAGTTGACGGTGAGCGAGGGAACGAGCGGTCGCGCAAAACAGGCCGCCCCGAGCAGCACGAGCACGATGCCGATGCCGAGCGACCAGTTTCGCAGCGTGGTCACGGGCCCATGGTGGTCACGGTGAGCCAGGTCGGTCATGGCCAGCAGTTCCCCGGGGACGACGTCCTGCGGCCGGCGCCGCGGAACCAGAGTCTATCGGCCCGGCGGCCGGCGTTCCATGAATGCGCGGGGACCGTTCGGGGACTGCTCGCGCCGGCGGCAACTCAGACCGCCCCCAGCCCCTCCATCCGCCGCCACGCGCTCATCTGCCCCAGGTGCATCATCATGTGGCCGCCGCAGTAAAAGGCCTGCACCGACCCGACGGTGGGGAACAGGTCCCGCATCCGCCCCTCGGCCGGGTTGGGCCTGTGGAAGACCTCGTCCGGCGTGCTCCGCAGGGCCCCCGTCACCATCCGGTAGCCTTCGTGGAAGAAGGCCAGCACCTCGTCCATGGGCGGATAAAGGTCGCCATCCACGTCGTCGCGACAGGCCGCGTCCTTGGAAAACGAGACGTCGAAGTGCTCGGGCACGGCCGGCGCGGGATGGCCGATCTGTTGCAGGACCTTCGGCGCATAGAGCGACAGGTGGCCATAGATGAAGGCCGGATGATTCGACGCGACCACGACGCCCCCGGGCGCGGCAAAGCGGGCGAACCGCTCGGCGGAGACGTCCTTGAGGAGGCGGTCCGCATACGACAGCGAGACGGTGAGGGAGTCGGCGATCGTGTTGCCGAGCGAACGGGTCATGAAGGGAATCCTCGGGAAAGGCGGCACGCGAACCGGGCAGCAGCCCGCCTACCAAGTTCTGGGTTTATTGCGGATTTGGCATAGACACGCCACCCGGAAGTTTTACAACCAACGGCTGGATGCCGGGGAATTTCGGCTTCGGAACCGGTTTTTGTGGAAAGGAACTCCGTCATGTCTTCGAGGTCCGTCGCGACCACCCTGCTGCCGGGCACGGTAGCGCTGCTTCTGGCGACAACCGCGCTGAATCTGCCGACGGCAGCCCAGGAGCGAGCCCTGTCCCCGCTCGAGGCGGCGATCGTGGGTGAGTCGGAGGCCACCGTCAAAGCCTTCAACGCAGGCGACGCGGCCGCCCTCGGCGGGATGTTCCTCGAGACCGGCGAACTGGTGGACGAGGCGGGCACCGTGCACACCGGCAAGGCCGCCATTACCGAACTGTTCGCCGGCTTTTTCGGCAAGTTCCCCAAGGCGACCCTCGAGATGGTCGTCGATTCGGCCCGGCCCGTCGGCGACACGCTGGCGGTGGAGGAGGGACTGCGCCGCATCACGACGGCCGACGGCGGGGATGCCCAGGTGCGATACGTCGCGGTGCGCTCGAAGCAGGGTGACCGATGGCCGATCGCCTCCTACCGCGAGTTTGCCGACGATCCGCAGCCGACGCCGGGCGAGATGCTGCAGAGCGCGAGTTGGATCGTGGGCGACTGGGTCGACGAGAGCCCCGACGGGCGGACGGCGATCTCGTTTCGCTGGAGCGACGACGGCAACTACCTGATCGGCGACTACACGATGTCGGCCGCCGGGGCGGGCGAATCGACGAGCACGCAGCGCATCGGCTGGGATGCCGTGACCGGGCAGATTCGGTCCTGGACGTTCGACGACGACGGGGGATTCACCGAGGGCCGGTGGGACGCCACCGAGGAGGGCTGGGTCGTCAAGTCGGAGGCCACCATGCCCGACGGCACGTCCGGCTCGGCCACCCTCCTGATCACCGTGAAGGATGCCGATCACTTCGTCGTTCGCGGCACCGACCGCATCGTCGGCGGCGTCGAAGAGCCCGATTTCGAGATGACGATCGCCCGCAAGCCGCCCCAGCCGGGCGCTGCGAAGTGATCGCGCCACGCCGCCCCTGTCTTCGCCACCCGTCGAGAGCCGTCATGCGCCTCACCGCCGCGTTCGTCCTTGGTTTGTTCGCCCTGGCCATCGGTCTTGTGACACCGCGTGCCGACGCCCGGCCCGGCGGCGGCGGGGGACGTCCGGCGATGGCACGTCCTGCGGGCGGCATGGCCCGGCCCGCGGGAGGGATGGCGCGTCCGGCCGGAGGCATGGCCCGGCCTGCGGGCGGGATGGCTCGCCCCGCGCCCGGAATCTCACGGCCGGCAGGCGGCATGGCCCGGCCCTCGATGCCGGTCTCCCGACCGCAGGTTTCCCGTCCTCAGATGCCTCAGGCCAGGCCGATGCCGCAGCGGCCCGCGCCCCGTCCGCAGGTGCCGAGCGGGATCGCCCGGCCCGGCATGCAGCGGCCCGGCGGCATGACGCGGCCGAGCCTCGGCGCCACCGCGCGTCCAGCGCTCCCCGGTGCCGGCGGGATGACGCGACCTGCGCCCACCCCCGGCCTGCGGCCCGGCGGGTCCACGGCGCGGCCTGGGCTCGGCTCGATGCGGCCACAGCCCGGCATCGCGACGAAGCCTGCGCCACGGCCGGGGCTCTCACGGCCCCCGCAGCTGAACCGCCCGACCACGCTTCCCGGCCAAGTCGGCGGCCCCGGGGGAGGCCTCGCCGGAAGGCCCACGACCAGGCCGTCCTTCCCGACGCCGGGCATGCAGAACCGACCGGGCAGCGGCGGGAATCGGCCCAGCCTGGGTGGCATCCAGCGGCCCACCACCCTGCCCGGTCAGTTGCCCGGAGCCAACGGCGGCAACCGGCCCGGCTCAGGCGGTAATCGGCCGGGCCTCGATGCCGGTCGGCCGATTGCCGGCGGTGACCGCCCGGGCATCGGCGGCAACCGGCCGGTGACGCTGCCGGGCGATCTGGCCAATCGGCCTTGGAATCGCCCGGGCATCGGCGGCAATCGTCCCGGCATCGGCGACGGCAACAACTTTTGGAACAACGGCACCATCGGGAGCGGCATCGGCAGCGGCAACATCGGCAACTGGGGCAATAACAACAACTTCAACAACATCAACGTGGGCGGTGGCTGGGGCCTGCCGGGCTATGGCTACGGCGGCTGGGCAAACCACTGGAACGCCGGCTACGTCAATCCTCACTATGGCGGCTGGTACAACGGCTGCTGGGGTGGCAACTGGGGCTCCAACGGTGGCTGGTGGGCCCCCTTCGCCGTCGGCGCGGCCACCTGGGGTCTCGCCTCGACGCTGGGCAGCTGGGGCTGGGGATATGGCGGGGGTGGCTACGTGAATCCGTACTACGCAGCCGTGCCCGCAGCCGTCGCGGCGGCATCCCCCTACGACTATTCGCAGCCGGTGATCGTCAACAACTACGTCACCAACGACGGCGACCTGACCGACGCCAGCACCGTGCAGGGCGCGACCGCCACCAGCGAGTCGGCGCCGGCGGCGTCGCCATCGGATGCCGCCTTCGACGCGGCGCTGTCCGCCTTCAAGCAGGGCGACTATGCGGCAGCCCTGGCGGGCTGCGACAAGGCGGTGAAGCTCGCCCCCAACGACTCGGTGATCCACGAGGTGCGGGCCCTGTCGCTCTTCGCGCTCGGCAGGTATCCCGAAGCGGCCGCGACGCTCAACGCCGTGCTCGCCGTGGCGCCGGGCATGGACTGGACCACCCTGAGCGGCCTCTACGGCTCGGTCGATGCCTACACGAACCAGCTGCGGAAGCTCGAGGACTTCTGCCAGGCCAACCCCGACAGTGCCGCGGGCCACTTCGTGCTCGCCTATCACTATCTCGTGGGTGGGTATCCCGACATGGCGGCCGATGCGCTCCGCGTCGTGGTGGCGAAGCAGCCGGGCGACGTGGTCGCCAAGCGACTGCTCGACGCGATCGCGGGCGAGAAGAAGCAGCCGGAGACGCCGCCCCCCGCCGCCCGGCCGGAGCCGACCAAGGCTCCTACCGATGCCGCCCCGGCCGGACCGGAGACCGATCTCGTCGGCACCTGGACGGCGACCGCCGGCAAGGATTCCGTCGATCTCATGATCACGGAAGACTCGCAGTTCACCTGGAAGGCGAGCCCGGCGGGCCGTGAGCCGGTCGCGATCTCCGGCATGATCGAGACGGCCCGCGACGCGATTGCGCTCGTGAGCGAGTCGGCCGGCACGATGTCGGGTCGGGTCGTATCCAAGGGGCCGGACGCTTTCGACTTTTCCCTGGCCGGAGCGCCGGCGGAGGCCGAGCCCATCGCCTTCCGGCGTCGCCCCGCGGCCGGCACGCGGTGACGCGATCATCCATAATGGATTGGCAGGGAGAGCCCCGGGGCGGGCCGGGTTGACGCGATCGCCATGAACTGTTTCGACGACTTCGACGCGTGGGGGGACGCGATCAGCGGGGCGAATCTCCGGCTGGCATGCGACGCCGTGGAACTCCGCCGCTGGACGCTGGGGCGGGTGCACCTCGGCGGGGTCGCCTTGCAGCTCGCATCCGAGGGCGGCGGCAACATCTGCTACGGCGCCAACTCGCACGCGGGCACGATGCTGTTCCTGCCCCTGTCCTACGCCGCGGGGCACGTCGTCAACGGCGAGTCGCTCGACGATGACTCCGTGTTCGTCATCCCCCAGAACGCCGACTTCCAGATTCACGTCCGCCGGCGGGCCCATTCCTGGTGCTCGATCGCCCTGCCCTTCGACGTCACCCATGCGGCCTGCCGGGTCGCCCACGACGCCGATGCGGTGCGGCGGCTGAAGCAGCTCGTGGGCAGCATCGCGGCGTCGATCATCAACGACTCCTCCGAAACCGCAGCCCACCACGCCGCGGGCCGGGCGCTCGCCGCAGCGGCGGCCGCCTGCCTGGCCCCCTCGGCACCGCCAAGCCGCGTGATCGGCCGCCCGCGGCTCGACCGCTCCACGATCGTCCGCAACGCCATGGCCATCCTCGATTCCTCCACGGTGATGCCGACGACGGCGGAGCTGGCCCAGGCGCTGCAGGTCACGAGCCGCACGCTCCTGCGGACCTTCCGCGAGGTCTTCGGCCTGCCGCCCAAGCAGTACCTGCTGCTCCGGGAGCTCCACCTCGTCCGGCGGGCGCTCCGCAGCGCCTCGCCGGACGACGCGACGGTGGCCGAGGTGCTCACCCGCCACGGCATCTGGGAGTTCGGCCGGTTCGCGGCCCGCTACCGCCGGCAGTTCGGCGAACTCCCCTCCGAGACCCTCGAGGGGCCGCGGGGCTGAGCCCCCGGGCCCCTGGCCGGCTCGGCTGCGGTCAGCGGCTCCCGCCCGCTCCGGACGTCACCGCCTCCATCACCCGGTCGAGGTTGAAGCTGCCGGGCTTCTGCCGGGGTGGAAACTCCCTGAAGCTCTGCAGCCACTCGCCCACGTGGGCCGCGGCCGGCGCGATCATGAACATGTGCTCGAGATACCAACGCTGGTAGTCCATGCCGATGTCCTGGGCCAGCTCGAACGGATCCATCCGCAGGTTGACGAGCGTCGGGGCCCGCAGTTCCTCGAAGGGCTGCTGCCACACGTGCATGCCGTGCGCGGGCTGCTTGAGGAAGGTGGCCTTCCAGTTGCCGTAGCGGAGGGCCGCCACGCTGCCGTCGTCCGTCCAGTAGATGAAGTCCTTCCGGGGCCACTCCGCCTCACCGCGGAGCGCCGGCCCGAGATCGTAGCCGTCGAGATGCACCTTGTAGGTGCGGTCCCCGATCCGGCGGCCCTGCTTGAGATCCTGCTTGGCGGTGGTGTCGCCGGCGGCGGCTACCAGCGTGGTCAGCATGTCCTCGTGGGCCCCGATCTCGTTGACCACCGTGCCCGGCTTGATCACGCCCGGCCACTTGATCGCGCACGGGACCCGGTAGCCCCCCTCCCATTGCGTGTTCTTCTCGCCGCGAAACATCGTCGTGCCGCCGTCGGGCCAGGTGAAGGCCTCGGCCCCGTTGTCGGTCGAGTACATCACGATCGTGTTGTCGGCCAGCCCGAGCTCGTCGAGCTTCGCCAGCAGCTCGCCCACCTGCCGGTCGTGCTCGACCATGCCGTCGGCGTAGATGCCCAGTCCCGTCTTGCCGGCCACCCCCTCCTTGAGGTGCGTGAAGATATGCATCTTCGTGGAGTTCCACCAGATGAAGAACGGCTTGCCGCTCTGCTTCGCCTTCTCCATGAACGCGAAGGTCTTGGCGTTCACCTCCTCGTCGATCGTCTCCATCCGCTTCTTGGTGAGCGGGCCGGTGTCGGTGATCCTGCCGTCGGCGAAGGAGTGGATCACGCCCCGCGGGCCGAACCGCTTCTTGAAGGCGGGGTCCTTCGGATAGTCGGGGTGCTCCGGCTCCTCCTCCGCATTGAGGTGGTAGAGGTTGCCGAAGAACTCGTCGAAGCCGTGCTTCGTCGGCAGCATCTCGTCGCGGTCGCCGAGGTGGTTCTTGCCAAACTGGCCGGTGACATAGCCCCGGGCCCGCAGCAGCGTGGCGATCGTGGGGTCCTCCGCCCGCATGCCCTCGGGCGCGCCCGGCAGGCCCACCTTCGTGAGGCCCGTGCGGATCGGCGACTGCCCGGTGATGAAGGCCGCCCGTCCGGCGGTGCAGCTCTGCTGGCCGTACCAGTCGGTGAACAGGGCTCCCTCGCGGGCGATCCGATCGATGTTGGGCGTCTTGTAGCCCATCATCCCGAGGTTGTAGGCCCCCACGTTGAACTGGCCGATGTCGTCGCCCCAGATGACGAGAATGTTGGGCTGCCG